>JAKPTH010000186.1 GCA_029571125.1 bacterium | reverse complement strand
GCGGATTCCGGCGAGCCGGAATCTATAAATAAGATAGAGCGGACGCAGACGAAACTTTTCGTAATGAAGAATGTGAGCTTAAAAGACGCTTACGAGCCGGTATTGAAAATGCTTTCAAAAAACGGAACCGCCTATGCAAATTACGATCTTAATTCGCTGATCGTAACCGATACTGACGAATCGCTTAATCTTGTAAACGCTTTTATAACGAGGCTCGAAAACCAGAACGGCGTTGCGGTTTTAAATTATAAATTTTACAAAGTGCCGCGTTCGGTTATGCAAGATCTGGCAAGTCTCGGTTATTACGATTCCGCGAAAATCGACCAGACCGATTTGAATTTTTCGGTAATAAAAAATAAAAACCATTTTATTTCAATACTCGAAAGGTACCTTAAAAATTCCGCGAAACTCTCCTGCGGCACGGAAGAAAACGTCGAAATAAAAATACTTCATAAATCCATCAGCTCGGTAGTTTCGGTCAAGCCTTATATCGACATCGATTCCGGCTACAGCGTTAAAATCGGCCTTAAAGAAGACGCACAGGCGTTCAACGAAACGATCCGCTTTAAGAGTCAGAACTATGGCTTCGAGCTGGGCGAAAACGAAATGATAATAGCCAAGGGATTTGAAAAAACTTTCATAGACGTAATCAATCAAACCTGCGTGCGCGGTTTTCTGTCTTATATGCCTTCGTTGAAAAACGTCAACGAAGAAATGAACCGGCTCGCCGGCTGCGAAGCCGCCCGTGCGAACGACGATTTTATTATAATGGCGCTGGATTTATCGACCGTTAAAAGTAATAACGGGATAGCCAGGTACTCATTCGTAAATCTTCTTCATCTTGATTCACAGACTTCTTACACCGGTTTCGATTCGGATTCTTTTTCAGCTAACAAAAGTTATCTCAATATTTTTGCCGCTCCGGCCGGTTCGGAAAATATTTTCAAAACCGAAGCGGCGGCCGAAAAGAACAGAAAAGAGATCCGCAATGCCGAAGAGCGTCTCAGGGCGGCTTTTAAAAGCGGCGGCAGGCGGAATGAACCCGATTCTAAAACGGCTGAAAATCAGGGCGGCGAAGGCGAAAACTTAATTATCGAAGACCATAAAAAAGAGCTGGCGCTCAAGCTTAGTATCGCCAGAAACGAATCCGAGAAAAAGCGTGAAAGCGAAGCTGAAGTTTTATCTTCGATAAAGAAATTTATCGCTCGCAACGAACTGGGCAAAGCGAAATCGGCGGCTGAAAACTATCTTGAAGGCGCGCCCGGGTCTGTTAATGTGAGAATCGCGCTGGGAAGCGTTTATAAAGAAATGAAGCTTTACGTATCTTCGCGTGAAGAATTGAAAAAAGCGTTGAGGTACGATAGATCCAACGAAAAATTGATTTCAAACATTAATAAGCTCGATAATCTGATTAACTTGATAAGAGAAGAAAAAGTGAAGCTGGCCGGAAAAAAAGAAGCGGCGGAACTTGATCTGTACCTCAGATAATTGTTTATGCATGCAGGCGGCGGACTCGTTAATAGCGGTCCGCCGCCTTTTTAATTTAAGCGGGTAATTTTTTGTACGCGCCGGACAATTTTTTTGGGGGACTCGTTCAAAAATCTCTCTGGATTTTTGCCGCTCGTGTTCGGTCGCCGCACGCCGATGCCGTCCGTGCCCCGACCTCCCCGTCCATCCATAGGCTCCGGATCAGCATCTTGCCCGACAGACATGGATGCAGTCCTTAAATTTTTATTAAGATCAATTAAATATTAAACAAGAACTTTTAAAATTTAAGCGGGTAGTTTTGGGCAGGGCGCCAGACAAATTTTTTCGGGGACTCGTTCAAAAATCCCTCCGGGATTTTTGCCGCTCGTGCTCGGCCCTTCTCG
>JAKPTH010000168.1 GCA_029571125.1 bacterium | reverse complement strand
CACGCTTATCAGGCGTGCGCTCTAACCACCTGAGCTATAGGCCCGTATGTGTTTATATTTGTCAAACCCCAAACATGGCTTAAATTGAAGTAATGCAATTGTATCATAATTTTAAAATAAAGTCAACATCTTTTTTTTCTTTTTTAAAATTATTTTATAACGCTATTTTTAAAATAACTTTTTAACGATTATAAAATTAATCATTAAATTGACGATAAGTTGCATATATGGATAATAGCGTAACTTTATTTTTATTGTTTACATATTCGTTTATTATGGGTGCCGTGGCCCTGGTTTATTTTTTAGGGCTTCGTAAAAACAAGGCTCAGCAGAATAAGCCTGTAAAGGAAAAAAGCCTTAAATTCAGGCGCAAGCATAACCTGCTCGAAAAGCTTACCGATCCGGTTTATAACGCTCAGTATGAAATAGGGCGTAAGATAAAAAAAGCGCAGGCCGAAGGTGCGTCAAACCTTAAAGCCGCCAGCGGCGCGCCGGATAAGCGGGATTGCGCAAGCGACGCTTTGGTTCAGCCCGAAGCCGTTAAGCCGTTCGCTATGGAATGCGAAAAAGAATTTAACCCATCGGTTTCGGCCGCAGAAAACTTTCAGGATACAGACGTTTCAAATTATCAGGCTTGCGAAGAAGGCCCCGTGACGGACGATCAGGCCCGCTATGAAATCGACGGAAAAACCCTTCAATTGCTTATAGATACTTTCGCGTATGACGATTTCGCTAAAATTTACGAAAAATTCGTTCATGCTCATTCGGAAGAAGAAATTTGCCGCCTTATAGAGCAGCTGGAAGACTTCCGCGAAGACGACAGGCTTTTAATGATACTCACCCCGCTTTTATCACATGAAAGCTTAAAGGTCCAAAGCGCGGTTAACGGGTTTATAATGCGCACCAACAAGCATTTTATCACCGAGGAGATGGTTAACATTATCGAAAACAGCGAATATATTAAAAGCGTTCAGAAAGTGGATTCCCAGGCGGAATATAATCCCGGCTCTTATTTAACCGGCGCGCCGTCAGGCGAATCGTACTTGCAGGATAATTCCGGTATGGATTTAGGCGTGGACCGCTCGGTTTTTTTCGAACAGCCTCATAAGCTGGTAATAGAAGCGTATCAGACCGACGACCGCGACAGGCTTTTCGCCATATCGTGCGCGCTGGCGCAATATGACGACCCGGTAATAGTGGAAGCCATGCTATATATCAACTCCAAGCTTAACGGCGAATCCGCGGGAAGCTCGAATATATTAAAAGGTTCTTACGCCGCCGTCCCGGTTATGCAGGCGGCAAAAACGCCCGCCGTCATTAAAAACTCCAATGACCATGCGGCCGCCGCCGATATTCAAAAATTCAGCTTTATGACCATAGACGAAATTTTCAAGCCCGGCGCGCCCGAAAGTAAAACGAGCTTCAAACAGCTGGCGAAAAACGTGACCAATATTAAAACAAAAGCGCCGGCCGATAGCGATTCCGACCGAAGCAGTTCGAACGATTACGTAAAAGGGATAAAGCTCGTTAATGTAGCCAAGTTCACCAGGTACGAAGAATGCGCTCCCGATATAATAGACGCTCTGGGCCACGAAGCCGTCTATGTAAGATGCTGCGCCATCACGGCGCTTAAAATGCTAGCCCAGAGATGTTTTAACCAGCGCGAAATGGAACGCTTCGAAGAGCTTAAAAAGACTTTGATGTCTCATGAGCTGTTCGAAAAAAACACGGAAGTCATTTCACTGTGTTCAAGGGCTATAACCGAAATGGAAAGTTATTCCGCCGCGGCGTTCGATTCTAACGAATCCATGGACTCGGCCGAAATGCAAAAATCTTACGCTTTTCAGTCTTCACAGGCGGACGGCTTAATAAGCCTGGCCAGGGAATCTCATACAGAAAATGCCGTCAATCAATAAAAACTACACGCACTTAAAGAACTTATTTTTAACGGCCGCGCTTTTCGTTTTGATAAGCGCTTCCAGCGGCTGCATTCAAGACGTGATCCATTCGGGCGAAAACGCCGACTACGATCCGCAGAATATCAACGGCTACCCGGTGACGCTCGAAAAAAGAGGAATGGCGGTTCCGGCCGTGGTCGAGATAACGCCCGGGGAAAAATATATAGGCCCCGAGTGCAAAATCACCGTAGTTTTTAATGAAAAAATGGACAGGGCCAGCGTCGAAGAGAAATTCAGGATTTATAATTCGAAGGATTATCCTTTTCATGGTAAATTCATATGGGGAACCATTATGAACACCGATAAAGAATATTTCGATTATATACCCGTAAAGCAGCTTATTTCCGACGACTACAGGGTCATATTGCTCGAAGGCGCCAAAAGCGCCGGAAATATAGAAATGCCGGAAAGATTCACTTCCAGCTTCACTTTTAAGCCGGTTCCGCTCTCTAATAAAGAGCTCGTAAGGTAAGCGCCGCAATGAAACCATCCCTTTCAAAAACATTCATTTACGTCAATTTAATACACTATCCGGTCCATGTTCTCGGCCCCGGCGACAGGGCGGGCCTCTGGACGCAGGGATGCACTATAAGGTGCCCCGGCTGCGTGGCCGCTTATACATGGGAATTTTCCGGCGAATATAAAATGAAGGTAAAAGAAGCCGCGGATAAAATATTAAGCTTCGGTTCCGGACGGCTGACCGTTTCCGGCGGAGAGCCGTTCGATCAGCCCGCGGCGTTTAACGAGCTTCTTTTACTTTTAAGAAAAGGCGGAATTGAAGATATAATGGTCTATAGCGGGTATCCTTATGAACGGTTAAAAAAATTGTATTCATCCGCGCTTGATAAAATAGACGCTTTAGTGGATTCGCCTTTCGTCGAAGGCGCGTATTCAAATGAAAAATGGCGCGGGTCTAATAATCAAAATATGATAATTTTATCCGAAAAAAAGCAATTGCGCGAAAAGTATATGTCTTATATGGCGGATGCTTCGGCGGAAGCCGGCAGGGCCCTTCAGGTGGCGTCGTGCGGCGGAAAGGTTTACGTGATAGGCATTCCCGATCAGCGGGACGTTTCGGGCATTAAATCAGGGCTGGGTTCTATATGAACCAGCACGTATTTTATTTCTTTTATCTGATTATGTATGCAGTGCTCTATTTCGTCGCTTATTTCGTGGGCGCGGGCCATGTCTATGTCCGGTTTTGTGGTGCAGCGAACCGAAGCGTATAACTTTTTACCTATCAATCTTATGTTTACGCCGGTGCATTTAGCTATCGCGCCCGGCATGGAATCTATTATTTCCGTTATTTTTCCGGTCAAATTTTTATTTTTATTTCCCGCCTCGACGCAATTTAACAGCTCGGGCGCCGTTACGTCTATGTGCGTATTTACGAAGTTGATTTCAGGTATGGCTTTAATTATATTTTCTTCGAAAGCGCTTATTTCGTTATGCGCTTCTATTAGCGAAAGCTCCGGCGGAACGGTGACGTGCAGCTCGGCGGCCATCCTTCCGTCGTCGAATTTAAGAAGAGCTATATTGTGAGTTTCTTTTATTTTCTTGAATTTATTTGCTATGGCGATGATTTTATTGCTCAACGGATCGTCGGCGATATGAGTAGGGTCCGGATGGATTACCACGTCGGCCGCTCCCGCGACCGCGCTTTTAACGTTTTCTTCGGCCAGAGCGGCTATTTCATGCGCGCGTTCGAGCGAAAGGCTTCCGGATACGTCTATATTAGCATCTACGAATATTTCTGAACCGGCGGCGCGGATCCTCAATCTGGTTATTTTATCGATATTGCTATCTGACATTATGGCGCTTTCAATTTTTTCGTCGAGGCCCTCCGGCGCCCTGTCCATGAGGCAGTTGATGGTTTCCATGCCCAGCCTGTAGCTGGCGAAAATTACAAGCAAAGCCACGCCCAGGGCGGCGATAGGGTCGCCGTAAGGGTATCCTATTTTAACGAATATAAGGCCGACTATGACGACGGCGGAGCTTAATATGTCGGATGAAAAATGCAGCGCGTCCGCCATTAAAGCCTGCGAGTTATATTTTTTAGCTATTTTATAAAGAGCCGATGACCTTGAATAATCCACTATTATTGAAATCAGCATTATAACGAAAGCCGATACCGTAACTTCTACCGCGCCGCCTTCGCCTTTAAGCCGGTCCACGGCTTCGTGTATTATCCAGAAGCATGTTACCAGCAGCAGTAAGGTTTCTATAAGGGCCGAAAAGCTTTCTATCTTGCCGCGTCCGTAATTGAATTTTTTATCGGGCGGCTTCGAGCTTAACTTGACGGCTATCCATGTTATAAATGCGGCCACGAAGTCGAGGCCCGAATGCAGCGCTTCTGAAATTATGCCGAGAGAGCCTGTCATATAGCCTACGATCAGCTTCATCACGGTTAA
>JAKPTH010000167.1 GCA_029571125.1 bacterium | reverse complement strand
CTTTGCACCAGAGAGTAATCGCGGGCGAAATACGCGAACGAGCCGTGAAAGACCATAAATTTCGAACCTTTAAAAGGCGCGAGCTTTTCCGCGGCGTATTTATCGAGGCCGGCGAGCGCCGCAGCGTACGCGGCGGCGTTTTCCCTGTAAAACCCGGCGTTGGCCGGATCCGTTTCGCAAAGAGCTTTAAGGATGTTATTTACCTGCAGCGCGGCGTTTTTAAGCGAGATCCACGTATGCGGATCGCTCGGTACGTTTTGCGCTCCGCTGTGCGCATGGCCCGCGCTTTTTTCGCCTTCATGGCCGTGGGAGCAGCCACCGTCGCACGATGCGGAAATAAGTTCCACTCCGTAAGACGCGTCTATAGTTTTCAAACCCGATCCGGCGTAATTCACGGCGAATTTCATGGCGAAATCGTCGAGAGAGGCGCCGTTTAATATCATAAGGTCGGCGCCCGATATTTTTTTTATGTCGGAAGGCTTGCAGCTGAAGTCGTGTATGCTTACTCCCGGCGAAAGCAGGAGCTCCGCTTTGATTTTATCGCCAGCTATATTCAAAAGATGTATATACAGAGGGTAAAAAGTAGCTATAACAGTCTTCTTTCCGGCATTATCGCCGGCCGCCGATGCTTTAAGGCACGGATTACACAAGGATAAAAACAAAACAAATAAAAATATCGCGGCGCGGCCCGTTGGCAAACCAAAATTATGCATAAAATCAATCCATTTCAATAAATTATCTGAAATTTTTGCGTTCGGCGTAGAAAAAATCGATAGGCACGTTAAGTTCGAGTTTGTCGCGGACGCTGAAATCGTAAACTTCTTTTTTAGTTGGCTCAGGAAAGTGAATTTCATAGCGCACGGGCTTTTTAGATTTATCGGTTTTGTGAGTGAAAGTCACTACGAGAATATTTTCATCCTTGAATTTAAGATTGTAAGCGCTTTCGGCTTTTCCAAACGGAAAGTTTGCCAGGACCGTAAAATCGTCTTCATCGACGTATATTTCAAAAAATTCGTTCGATATCTTTTCAAGAAAAGTTTTTTCTTTCATGCGCTCGCGGCTCATCTTTTCGACTTTGCTTTCGGCGCTGAAGCTGAAATTATATCCGCCGCTTTTATTTTCTTTTGACGAACCGGCGGGCGCTTTCGAATCTTCCGCGGACTTTACGCCGGCCGGAGCCTGCGCTTCGGTTTCCGCGGGTTCGTCTTCATCTGGCGTTATCTCCTCGACGGCAATCTTTTCGGCCGCCGGTTTTTTAGCTTTACCGGCGGCGGCTTTCGTTTCGGTTTCCTTTGAATGACAGGCGGCGGGCGAAAAATAACCGGCCGCGACAAAAAAACCGGCAATAATTATAACCGCAAATTTATTGATTTTCATAATTTCAAGCATGACCTCCGAATATGTTATAATAGCATTTTTAGCGCAAATGCGTCTAAATGATAATTAATTAAAGGCAAATTGTCAAGATATATTTTAAGCCGCGGCCGCGCGCGCCATAATTTAAAATAAGCAGAAACGCGGTCTGGCGCGCTTCTGCTTATTTATCGAGTTTTTTATATTTTTAAAAAACGCA
>JAKPTH010000166.1 GCA_029571125.1 bacterium | reverse complement strand
ATAAATCAGCTTAAAACAGAAGGGATAATAATATCTAAAAAAGGATAAAAATATTTTTGAATATTATTGACTTTTTTATAATATTTTGCTAAAATTAAAAGTAGGTAGAATATTTTTATATTTTATATATAAAGCTCGCAGGGCGATCCCCAACCTTAACTATTCATTATTCACTATTCACTGTACACTATTCACTAATACCTGCCCGCATGAAATAAAAATGAGCCTTATTTTATAATTTAAAAAGGGGTGATAATATGGAATGCGTTGTTGAAAACATTACCGTATTTTTGGAGTCCGCTGGGCTTTGCAAGCTTATGAAGCTCGGGATAATCAACGGTGAAAAGCTTATTCTTACTGGTGCGAGCGTTGCGCCGCTTATGGTTTTTATGGAGCAGAAAGGCGTTTCCAGGCTGGAATTCGGCGAAGACTGGTCGCTGGAGTCCGGCGGCGTTTTCGTAAACCGGTATGGCGGCCATGACGAACCGGTTAAGCTGACATCGGTTTCTTCTATGGGCGAGGTATTTAGAGGGGCCAACAGGCGCATTAATCCATTTTACTGCAAGAAACCTGGCGGCTTGAACCCGTCCGGGCGCCCCGAACGCCCGGACTCTTCAGCCCGCGCCTTTCGCTCCACCGATCTCGAGCGCGCCGGTGAAATGAACGATATGATAAACTCGCTGCCGCTTAACAGGAAAGAACGCTACTGGACTTCATGCGTATTTCCGAATATAGTCTGCGGCGGCCGTTTCAACCGTCTGTCTATTTTTCTTAAAATGGCCGGCGTTCCCGATAAATTTATCAAAACTGAATATTCTAATTCTGATATATGTTTTTACACCGAGTATTCGCTCAAAGAGTCCGCCCTGGATTGGCGCGAAGTATGGCATATAAAGCGCGACACGCCGGATATCGTTATATTGCTGCGCGCGGCGTGCGGCGAAAAATTCCTGGTGGTGGTCGAGGCGAAGATGTACGACTACGTGACGGCGTCCGATCTCGCCGCCCAGATGCGCAGGCAGATGCCTGTTATAAATACTATCATGGAACGTAACGTCATGCCGCCCGAAAACTTTGCGCATGTCGGCCTTATTCTCGCTCCCACGGCTGAATTCGAAGCCGGATTGCTGGCCGAATTAACCGGCTGCCCCCGCGGCGAGGGACGTGCGCCTGACTATGAAGAAGGATTGCGTCCGGCGGGCTGCAATCCTTCGCGGGTAAGGCTTATCGGCTGGAAAGATATACTTGACGCCTACCGGGAATGTGAAGGCGATTATTTTTACGAGATGCTGAAGGTCGCCTGCGCTAACCCGCAGCTTGCGGTCACGCTGGAGGCTTATTTAAAAAGAAAGCCCGTGGGCGGAAGAAGGTGAAGTTATTATGGGCGATTCAGAATTTTTAGACAGGCTCGATGAATATTTTCAGACCCCTCACGAAGAGGGCGCCGCTCAAAACGATCCCGCCGATGAACCGGTCCCTTCGATAAGTGAACTTTCTGCTCTTGCAGCCTCACGTATCGACGAATTTGCCGGCTCGAGCGCCGACCGAGCGCGTGCGCTGCTCGAAGAAGCCTGGCGGGAGTATGAGGCCGGCCGTTTCGAGCAGGCGCTTAAATTAATAGAATCGGCGCTCATAACTTTCGTGCGCGGCGGCGCGGTGGACAAAGCCGGCATTGCTACCGCATTTTACTCGGCGGCATATATCCATATTGAGAACGGGAGCTTCGAAGAAGCGTTAAAGGCCCTCGACGACTCGGAAATGTGGCGTGACGCAGCCGGCGCGGCGTCCGACCTGGATAGCAGCGAAAGCGTTCAAAAATATATGATATTAAAAAAGCGCGCGGCCGCGCATTGCGCCCTTAAAGAATATGCCGGTGCGTGCGAAGACATGCGTCTTGCGCTGATCGAGATTTTGAAGGCTCGCGGTCTCAACGATCCGGCCGTCGCCGATTATTATTGCTGCTACGGCCGTTATTTGTTGGAGGCCGACAGGTATGAAGAAGCGTTCCGCCAGTTAAACGGCGCGATATCCGTTTATGAGGGCTTAATAGAAAAGCACGGCTAT
>JAKPTH010000162.1 GCA_029571125.1 bacterium | reverse complement strand
GCCTATAATACATAAACATTGAATTAGAGTCAAGCTTTTTTTAAATATTTTTTAATTATTAATAAAACGCAAAAAAAAGAGGCCGGCCATTGCCGCCTCTTTTTTTATAATTGCGTATTAACCTAATCGACCGCCGGGTTCTGTTTCGGCATCAGGGCCGCCGTTATAGTTTTAGCGGCGCTTTTCAGCGCTTCAGGGACCATTTCGGGGGTTTTTCCGCCGGCCATAGCCATATTGGGCTTTCCGCCGCCGCCGCCGCCGCATATCTTGGCCACTTCGCCGATAAGCTTGCCTACGTGTATTCCGGCTTTTACGGCATCATCGGACGCCTTGCCGGCGAATATGACCTTCGGCTCGACTTTAGAAGAAAGAACTACAACGCCGCTTTTGACGCGTTCGAGCAATATGTCGCAAACGCCGCGAAGGTCTTCGTCCGAAAGGCCGTCCAGAGTGGAAACGATAACCTTGAAGCCGCCAATCGCATGGGCGTTGTCGGCCAGGGTCTTGGCTTTTATAGTCGCCAGCTGGCGTTTGAGGGCGGCGTTCTCTTTTTCGGCACCCTTAAAGGCGGCCTGCATTTTGTTCACCGCGTCTTCTATTTCGGCCGCGGGACATTTAAGAGCCGCGGAAATAGTTTTCACCTTATCTTCGACCTGCTTTAGATAATTCACGGCCTCGTCGGCCACGAGAGCTTCGACGCGGCGTACGCCAGCCGCCAGAGCCGTTTCTGACAATATTTTAACGAGGCCTATCTGGCCGGAATTTGAAACGTGCGTGCCGCCGCAGAGCTCTTTGGAAAACTCTCCAACCGAAACTACGCGCACGCTGTCGCCGTATTTTTCATCAAATAAAGCCATAGCGCCTTCTTTTTGGGCTTCTTCAAGAGTGGAAAGCCTGGTGGAAACCTGCATGCAGCTGCGCACCGCTTCGTTTACCCTCGCTTCCACGGCCTCCAGAACTTCCGGATCGACGGCTTCGAAATGAGTAAAGTCGAAACGGAGCCTGCCCGGCTCTACTTTGGAACCGGCCTGTTTTACATGCTCGCCCAGGGCGCTTCGTAGCGAGGCGTGAAGAATGTGCGTAGCAGTGTGCGCGGCGCGTATTTTAAGGCGCATGGCGTCGTTGACCTTGGCGGTTAATTTATCGCCGGTTTTGATTCCGCCGGATACGACTCTGCCGGTATGGGCAAAAAGATTGCCTGCGGGCTTATATGTAGATTTAACGTCTATGGTGACCGCGTCGTTGAGAAGAGCGCCGCTGTCGCCTATCTGGCCGCCCGATTCGGCGTAAAAAGGCGTTTTGTCTAAAATTATCTCTATCTCGTCGCCGGTTTCGGCCGAGTCCACCTTAACCCCGTCTCTGGACATGAAAACGACCTGAGCTTCGGACTGATCGCAATCGTAACCGGTAAAATTCGTTTTTACCCCGCGCGACAGGAGGTCGTCGTATAAAGTGGCGCCCGACGCGTCTTTAGCCGCGCTGATATGCGACGACTTGGCTCTGGCGCGTTCGCGCTGATTTTCCATGGCGGCCTTGAATTCTTCTACGTTTACGGATATATTTTTTTCTTTCGCGATTTCGAGCGTAAGTTCCAGAGGAAAGCCATAAGTATCGAAAAGCATGAACGCTTCCGAGCCTGATATTTCCTGCCTCGCTTCGATTTTCTTAGCGATCATTTCATCGAGCAGGCGGCAGCCGTGATCGAGGGTTTGCTGGAATTTTTCTTCTTCGGCGCGGACCATTTTTGTAAGAGATTCGCGCTGGCGGGTGATTTCGGGATAACCGTTCTTGAGTATTGAAATAACGACCGCCACCAGCTTATGCATGAAGGATGAATTGATGCCGAGGAGCTTGCCGTGGCGTATGGCGCGTCTCATAAGGCGTCTGATGACGTAACCCCTTCCTTCGTTGGAAGGGAATATGCCGTCGGACATGGCTATGGTGACCGCTCTCGCGTGATCGGCTATAATGCGGAAAGACACGTCTTTATCGCCGTAATAGCCGTAATCGACATTGGCCAGGTCTTCGATGAAAGTGATCAGCGGCCTTATAAGGTCGGTGTCGAAATTGCTTGTAACGCCCTGAGCTATTGAAGCAACGCGTTCAAGGCCCATTCCGGTGTCTATATTTTTACGAGGCAGCGGTTCGAGCGTGCCGTCGGCTTTTCTATCGTACTGGGTGAATACGAGGTTCCAGAATTCTGTATAGCGGTCGCAATCGCAGCCGACGAAACAGCCGGGCTTTTTGCAGCCGCGCGCTTCGCCCATGTCTATATAAATTTCGGAGCAGGGGCCGCAGGGGCCGGTATCGCCCATTTTCCAGAAATTGTCTTTTTCGCCGAGCCTTACTATTCTTTTGGGATCGAGGCCTACTTCTTTGGTCCATATTTCAAACGCTTCTTCGTCGTTTTCGAATATCGAAACATAAAGCCTGTTTTTGTCGAATTTGAGGACTTCGGTGACGAATTCCCATGACCAGCTGATAGCTTCGCGTTTAAAATAATCGCCGAAGGAAAAATTGCCCAGCATTTCAAAAAAAGTTTGATGGCGAGCCGTGCGGCCTACATTTTCCAGGTCGGTTTCGCGCAGGCATTTCTGGCAGGAAGCGGCGCGGCGGTTTTCGTCCGTTAGCCCTTTTCCGAAAAACTGGTCCTTGAAAGGCACCATGCCAGCCGAAGTGAAAAGCAGCGTGGAGTCGCCGTGAGGTATCAGCGAAGCCGAAGGCTTTACCTGATGATTTTTCTTCTTGAAAAAATTTAAAAATTCTCTTCTAATTGAATCGCCGGTCATTTGAGTATCTCCTTAAATAAAAAAATATGGTATGGAGCGTAATAATTTGTGATATTTTATCAAATTATGCGTGATTTGTCAATTATTAGATTATTAAGATTTGTAAATTCGATATGTAAATTCAGGATTGACAAGACGGGATAAAAATGATAGCATAACTTATTACAACCGTCAATATCGGCATAAGGAGAAAACATGATCAGTAAATATTGCAAGTACTGCTTAAGCGCCGCCCTGGCGTTTTCGATTTTAACGCCGTCCGCACTGCCGGCATCGGAAGCCGGAAATGATAAATCCGAAACTTCGATCATTTACGCCGCCAAATATAAAGGCGCGCAGGAAATTCAAAGCTGCATTTCCGCCGGCGCAAATATCAACGAACGTTCCCACAACGGCCGCACCGCTCTTATGGAAGCCGCCGTAAAGGAAGACAGCGAGTCGGTCGCGTTATTGCTTTCAAAGGGCGCCGACGTCAAAATAAAAACGACAGCCGGCGAAACGGTTTTAATGCTCTCGGTTTTCAAGGGAAATATGGATATAATCAAAATGCTCGTTGAAAAAGGGGCCGACATCAACGCCAAAGACAACGATAATGAAACCGCTCTTATAAATTCAATTAATTACCGGGAAAACATACATGTAATAGAATACCTGCTCGAAAAGGGCGCCGACATCAACGCCCGGGATAATTTCGGCAGAACGGCGCTTGCGATAGCGGCAGCAGAAGGCATCAACGGGATCGCAAAGCTGCTTGTCGAAAAAGGCGCCGATGTGAACAGCCGCGACAACAAGGGCAAAACTCCGCTTATGCTGGCCGCCGAAAACGAAAAGCAGGAAACGGTTCTGATGCTAATTGAAAAAACCGCCGGCGACGCCATCGACGCCCGCGACAACAACGGCAAAACTCCGATCATGTATTCGATCGAAAACAACCTTCAGGAAGCCGTAAAACTTTTAATTGCCAGAAAAGCGGATCTGAACG
>JAKPTH010000160.1 GCA_029571125.1 bacterium | reverse complement strand
ACGCCTCTGGATTTCGCATACCTCATACACTCGGAAGTCGGCAATAAATGCGTCGGCGCGAAGGTCAACGGCAAGATGGTCACCCTCGACTACGAGCTCAAAAACGGCGACATCATAGACATTTTAACTTCCAACAGCGCCAGGCCGTCCAAAGACTGGCTAAAAATAGTCAAATCGCCTCACGCCAGAACGAAAATCAAAGCATGGTTCAAAAACGAGGAACGCGAAAACGACCTGAAAAAAGGGCGCGACAATTTCACCGAGTATTACGCAGGCCATATAAAAGACGTAATCAAGTTTTACGAGGAGCTCAATAAAACGCCTTTCCTGCATGAAAAGCAGAGCTTCTCCAGGGAAGATTTCGATTTGAATAAAGTCATGAAATCGCGCCTCTTCCTCGACGCGCTTTCGGCTCTAAACTTCAAGGCCATAGACGATTTTTTCGTCATCATCGGCCGCGGCGAATATCAGATCCGCAATTTATTCACTAAAATGTTTCCCGAATATATAGAATCGGTCATAAACAAGGGTAAGCCCATGCACGTTCTCCAGCAGAAAAAGGCGCCCGAAAAAAAATCGCGCTCCGTCAACGGCGTCATCGTCTCCGGCCTCGACGACGTCCTGGTGCGCTTTTCCAAATGCTGCACGCCGGTTCCGGGCGACCCGATAATAGGCTTTATAACCCGCGGCCGCGGCGTGTCCGTCCACCGGAAAAACTGCCCCAACATTTCCATCGACCAGGCGGAAAAAGACCGCATCATCGAAGTCAGCTGGGACCAGAGCCGCCTTCTTTCACACAATATAGCCTACGCGACCAGAATAAGAGTTAAAGCCATAGAGCGTCCCAACCTTCTTCTCAACGTGACCAACCTTATCTCCAACTTAAAGCTCAATATTTACGAGCTCCACGCGCGAATCGAAAAGAACTTCGCCATAGTCGAATTCACTGTGGATATAATAAATATTCAGCAACTCGACGAATTCATTAAAAATATCGAAAAAATCGACGGCGTAATGAACGTTTACCGCACCGAAGGCTCCAGCTCTCCTTCTTCGTCCCAGCCGCCGCATAAAAAATAATTTACCGTTCAAAATATTCTTAAATTATGGGGGAAATATGAGCATCAAATCTCATCCTAAGGGATTGTACGTACTTTTTTTCACGGAGGCCTGGGAGCGTTTTTCATACTACGGCATGCGCGCCCTTCTGGTTTTGTACCTGGTAAAGCACCTGAACATGGCGCGCCACAACGCGCTGGAAATATACGCGCTTTATACAGGCCTGGTTTATTTTACTCCTATGATCGGCGGCTACCTCGCGGATAAATACCTCGGAGCCAGAAAAGCCATTATAATCGGCGGCCTCGTTATGGCCCTCGGACATCTGGCGATGGCTTTCGAATCGCTTCTATACCCCGCCCTGGGACTTCTTATAGTGGGAAACGGCTTTTTCAAGCCTAACATTTCCACCATCGTCGGCGGCCTTTACGAAGAGCACGACCCCCGCCGCGACGGAGGCTTTACGATATTCTACATGGGCATAAATCTCGGAGCCTTCTTCTCGCCGCTGGTGTGCGGAACGCTCGGCGAAAATTACGGCTGGGACTGGGGATTTTCGGCGGCCGGCATAGGCATGACTATAGGGCTTCTGGTATTTCTGATGGGCCAGAAAATTCTCGGCCCCAAGGGCTTTCCGCCGCATACCAGCCGGGAGCGCCTCATAGCCAAAGACTACGTAGATATAGCCGTTTACACCGCGGTTTCCGTAGTTTTCGTGTTCGGGTTCCTCAGGTTCTGGGAATTCTTCGGCCCAATATGGCAGACGTTTTCGATGACGCATAAAACCGCGGTTTCGGCCGTGCTTATAATGGCCGTTTTATCGGCCGGAAAATTGTTTTCCCGTAAAAGCAAAGCGGTGGCGGCGACGCTCGCCGATTCCGTCGAAGACTGCGGCGACGAGCCAGTCACATGGGAAGAATGGCAGCGGATAATCGTAATATGCATAATATCGGTTTTCGTTATATTCTTCTGGATGGGATTCGAACAGGCGGGGGGAACGCTCACGCTTTTTGCAGACCAGCAGACCGACAGAAATTTAATGGGCTATGAAATACCGGCCTCATATTTTCAATCCATAAATCCTCTTGCGATAATGCTTCTGGCCCCGATTTTCTCGGTTTTATGGTTCCGGCTCGACGAATCCAGGTACGCGCTTTCGACTCCGGCTAAAATGGCCGCCGGCATGATCACTTTAGGGATAGGTTTCATCGTGATGTATTTCGGCCAGTCGCTGGCTTTCAGCGGCGATACGACCAGGGTAATCAGCATGCCCTTCACCAACGGATTCCAGGTTTTCTCATCCGACATATACTGGCGCGAATTCGGCAAAGTGGGCCCGATGTGGCTCGCGATGGTCTATCTTATACACACCATAGGCGAGCTATGCCTTTCTCCGATAGGGCTATCGATGGTAACCAAGCTTTCGCCGGAGCGCTTCGTGTCGCTTATGATGGGAATATGGTTCGTCTCGTCGGCGCTTTCAAACTACCTTGCCGGAAGGCTCGAAGAGCTTCTGAGCGTTTATCAGCTCAACATATACGTCTTTCTGATAATGTCTTCGATCGGCGCGGGCATACTG
>JAKPTH010000159.1 GCA_029571125.1 bacterium | reverse complement strand
AGGTGCCTGCCGCTTTTTTGTATATAGCCCAGCGTTTCGGACTGCTGTGAATCGAGACCGCTTTTTTCGAGCAGCTTGGCGAATCCGAGAATTCCGTTTAGCGGCGTTCTTATTTCGTGGCTCATATTGGCGAGGAACTGGCTTTTATATTTGCTGGCGATTTCGGCTTCTTCTTTGGCTTTTAAAAGCTGCGCTTCCATGTTTTTTTTGATAAGCGCGTTGGTTATGATTTCCGAAAAAATTTTGAGCATCGTGATATCTTCTTCGGACCATGTTTTTTCATATTTTATCATGTCGAAACCTATGAACCCGAACGCGCCGTTTTTATTTATAAGCGGCACGGAAACTAGCGATTTAATCATTTCGAGCTCCATTATCTGGCGCTCGACTACCGCGTGAGGAGGAAGGGAATTTACGCTGGGAACGTGGTTCACTTCGAGCTTGAAAAGCTTTTGCATCCAGTAGCTGTTTTTATCGATTATTACGTTCTGGTTGTTTTCGATTTGCGGCGCGATCCCTTCCGAGCACCATTCGTATGTATTGCTCATGCTGCCGAGGTCTTCGGCCAGCTCGAATATATAACTGCGGTCGACTTCCATGAACGCTCCGATTTTAGCCAGCGAAGAATTTACGCGCTCGTCTATTTCGGCGGCGGAAGCGGTTATGAAACCGTTTGAAATTTTTAGAATTAATTTTTCCCATTCCAGACGGTGCTTTAAATAATTTTTTAGCTGCTCGAAGTCGTTGAGTTTATACAATAGTTTCCTCTTTTACTGTCTGTCTTTTAACTTTGATTTGATCTGCGTTAAGACCATGTCGATCGCTATCTGGTTATGGCCGCCGTAAGGTATGATTACGTCCGCGAATCTTTTTGAAGGCTCGACGAATTGATGGTGCATGGGCTTTACAGTGGCGAAGTACTGAGAAATGATGGATTCGAGCGAACGTCCGCGCTCTTTGAGGTCCCTTTCTATTCTTCTAATTATGCGGACGTCGTCGTCCGTGTCGACGTAGATTTTAATGTCGCACATCTGGCGGATCCTGGGGTCGGCGAATATTAAAAAGCCTTCGAGTATTATTATGTCTTTAGGCTCGATGCGTAGCGTTTCCGGCGATCTGGTATAGGAAACGAAGTTATAAACTGGTTTTTCGATAGGCGAATATTCTCTGAGGAGTTTTAAATGCTCGAGGAGAAGGTCGTTGTCGAGAGCGTCCGGATGGTCGTAATTTACGCCGGTCCTTTTTTCGAAAGCGAGCGCCGACTGGTCTTTGTAATATGAATCGTGGTCGAGAAGTATTATGGAGTCCGAATCCAGTTCCGAGATGATTTTGCGCGTCACCGTTGTTTTGCCGGAGCCTGAGCCTCCGGCGATCCCTAATACGAAAGGTTTCATAATTTCCTCGCTTTTCATTTATAAAGTGCAGCTTTATGCTTATTGTTTCTTTATTCTGTAAACGCCTTTGGTAGTGAGCACGAAAACGTAAGGGTCTAGCTGGGCGAAAGAAATACCCTCGCCTTCGAGCGTTTTTGCGTATGAAGTCCTTTTAGAGCCGTAAGTGAGAACCGTGCTGACGGGGACGCCTGAACCGGCTTTAAATTTTCTTAGAATCCAGACTCCGTCGGAAACCGTGTCGCGCATGGCGCACACGCTGTCATTTACCGGGACTCCGCCGCTGTAATCTATTTTTTTCCATTCCTTGCCGTTAAAAACGGCTACGCCGGAATCGCCGGCGATATAAATTTCTCCGCCTCCCGACCGGTTTATGGAATTCACGCGCGTAAAGACGCAGGAAATAGGAGCGCTCATATACTGCCAGGCGGAGCCGGAAAAAAAGACCAGCGCGTTCGAGTCGCCTTCGCCGAGTCCCGCGAAAACCGCGTCGCCGGAACTTAAAAAAGCGGACGGAGGGGCCAGCGTCGATTGAGTGAAATCGTATTCCGAACGTGTGGCGCCAGCCTGCGGATCGAATCCGGTAATTTTTCCATCGTGTGATATTATAATGCATTTTTCGGATGTTTTGCAAGAGATTTCTGAAAAGCCCGCCATGACGCCTTTATTTTCTATATTAAAAACGGCCGAGCACGAGTTGGAAGGCGTTCCATCCTTTTTTGAGAAAGAGGTCAAAGAGCGGAACCGGTATTTATTGGAATTAGCGACTTTATATTTTCCTTCGAGTTTGATTATTCCGGCGTCGCCGGAAGCCAGGTAGAGCGATCCCGTGTCGTCCGCGCAGAGCGAGGCTATATTTTTAAGCTCCGGCCTTTCGGGCATGACTTCGGAAGTGGAATCTATAAGGTTGTAATGATAAAGCCCTTTTTTGCCGCCAATGTAAATGTCGCTTCCCAAGGCTTTTATGAAGTTATGCCTTCCGTCCAGTATTTTTTCGACCTCGCCCGAAGGCGCCGGAGCGTCGAACTGCCCGTATTTGAGAAGGCCGCCGCCGTCGGTGGCTATATATACGAAATCTTTGCCGCAGAGGATATCGCAAATTTTATTCGAGGCCAGCGGGGAATTGTCCTTGTTGAAAATCACGAATTCGCTTCCGTTGAAAACGGCGAGGCCTGAGTTGGTCGTGCCCACCCAGAGTCCGCTCGAAAGCGATTCGAAGGCCGGGTTTTTGGGGGCTTGAACTGTTTCGGGCAGGCTGAAAAGATTATAGGCTTCGTTGATCGCCTGAAAATCGGTGTTGCCAAGCAGGGCGCTGAATTCTCGGGTTTTTAGAGTGACGACGTCGCCGTTTTTTTCTATAATAGTGTCGGGGGAGGTGAATTTCTTGAGCCGCTTTACGAGACTTTCCGGGTCGGAAGCTTTCTCCGGTTTTTTTTCGTCCGGTTTTGAGTCAATAGCTTTAGTGTCGAGGGTTATTTGAGCTTTTTCGGATTCCTGCGCGAAGTTATCGCATGCGAAGCAGCTTACCCAGTTTTCGGCGAGCCCTTCGTTGACGCCGATATTGACCGTTCGGCCGTTCGATTTTGAAATAATGAGGCCGCCGGTTGAAGATAGCGCCATATCTGGATCGAGTTTCACTTCCGAGGTTTCAGGGCCGGATGGCGAAGCCGTTTTTATTTTAGATATTTTGGTGGCGCCGTTGACCATGGAAGAAGCCGCCGAAAAATCTTCAGGCTCGAATTTACGGCAGTCTGAAGTTTTTAAAACCATCAGATCGGTCGCCAGATGGAGCGTTCTGCTTTCGTCGCAGTAAATCGAGTTTACTTTTCCGATCTCCGCTCCCCGGGAAGTTACGCGGACGATTTCTTTTACGCCTCCGCCGGAAACCGTGAAAAATCCGTGGTCGGTGCCGGCATAAATGGTCGAAGCCGAGTCGGAGGCGAGGCTGTAAATGGTATCGCCGGGAATGTCGCTGTTTTTTAAGTTGATTATTGCGGCTTGCGAAGAAGAAGAAACTGAAATATTAGATATTACAGCAAGGCCGGCATTGGTTCCTACGGCGAGCCGGCCGTCTGATTCCAAATAGCATATGGATAAAATATTGCCCGATGGAAGAGGCGGGTCGGTTATCAAAGGCGAAAAGTTTTTTCCGTCGAATAAGATCACGCCGTTTTCTTTAGAGCCGATAAAAAGGAGTTTGCGTTTTTGCGAATAGGCGAGGCACTTTATGCTTTTGGCCGGGAGGCCGTCCGCTTCGCCGTAAGAAACGAAATATCCCGAGTCCAGATAGCTTGCGCCTTTGCTTTCTACGGTGATTTCGTGCCACGGCTCGTTGGTGCCAGGGCAGGCCAGTGCGGGAGCCGCAAGCGGATAAAAATCCGCGGCAGGAAAGCCGCCTGAAATTAAAATTGCGGATAAGGATATGAAAATAATAAAAAAAACCGTCCTGGAAACGAAGCCGTTTAAAAAGGTTTTAGTTTCGGCGCGGGCTTTTTCAGGGACCGCGGCGTTGTCGCGGCCGCAGAGCACGAAAAGGGAATCCAGTTCGCCGCAGGATTGCTTTATCTTTTTTAATGCGCCGCCGTCAGTATTTACGGCCGCTATCAGTGCCGACTCGAAAAGCAGGAAGGCGAAATCGCATATCTTTGAATTATTGGCGAGCAGTCCGCCGCCGGAAATAAGGGCTTCCTGCTTGCAGCCGCCTCCGCAGAGGTAACGGATGGGGCATGCCCGGCAAACGTGCCTTTCGTCCACTGAAGTTTTCCATTCTTTTGCCGCGCCGGCTATTGCGGCCAGCCCGCCCTCGATTCTGAACTCGCTTTTGCCTATGAGACGGTGGCATGGATATACTGCGCCGTCGGGAGCGAGAGTAAAATAACCCGCGCCGGCCCTGCAATGATTTAAGGCCAGCCCGCCTTCGATTATATAGCAGATGTAGCGGTTCAATTCGAGGCACCCTTTGAAAATATTGCCCTTAATTGAAAGAAGCGAACCGTAATTTTGAGCCATCGCGCGGTAGGAGTCTTTAAAATCTTCGTCAAGCGACAGTCCGCCGCCGGCCGATGCGCCTATGGCGGCGCAATAAACGGAACAATAATCGAATATGTTTAAAGAGACGAGCTCTTTTAATTCTTCTAAAAACCCTCCGGGGTTGGAATAAACCGTCATCCTCGCCACGACGGTTAAATGAGGCGCGGCTTCTTTTATTCTCTTTACGTTATTTATGATGTCGTCGTAGGAGCCTTCGCCGGTTTTATAAGGCCGCTGAGCGTTCTGGGTCCCGCGCGCGCCGTCGATCGAAACCGAAATGATAAAATCGCCTTCAGCCAATAATTTTAAGATATCGTCGTCGAGGAAAGTGAGGTTGGTTGAGATCCTGTTTATTATGCGGCCGCGGATCTTATCCGCAAGAATTTCGAAGCCGGGTTCGCGGCGCCGGATTTTTTTTTCCAGTTCCAGGACGCTTTTAATGGCTTTTGAGTTAAAAAGAGGCTCCCCTCCGAAAAACTCGAAACGGAAATCGCGCGAATCGTCTATAAGGCCGCCGGCCTGGCGGACTGCCTCGAGGACGGTGCCGGGCGTCATTATTTTATCCTGCGATGAATAATCGCCGCCCGCGGCGTAACAGTAAACGCATCCGAGATTGCACTGAGGAGTGAGATCGAGGTTCAGGGCCGAAACCGCGGCCGCGTGAGCTATCGATTTTGAATTTAAAACCGCCTCGTTGGTAAATAAGCCTTCGCAGTCTTTAGCTTTAAAAAAAGCGTCCAGCGATTTCAATTTTTCTTCGAACGATTTTTTCAAAAAAATATTTTCGCCGCGCTTTTCGATGCATTCGTCGCGGACCAGTTCGGCCAGT
>JAKPTH010000146.1 GCA_029571125.1 bacterium | reverse complement strand
TTCGCAGCCGGGATACTATCATAAAATAAAAAAACTTAAACCTGCCGCTGTTTTTCATATCGCCGGCCAGTCTTCAGGCGAAGTGTCTTTCGACAATCCGCTTTATGATTTTGACGTCAACGCTCGCTCTACCCTAATGATGCTTGACTATTGCAAAAATAACGACGTCAAACGTTTTTTTTACGCAAGCTCGATGTCAGTTTACGGAAATAAAATGAAACAGGTCGCCGAAAACGAGCCGCCGGAGCCTATTTCCTTTTACGGCGCGTCAAAACTCGCGTCCGAAAAATATATGGCTATCTATTCCAACGCCGGAATAGCCTCAACCGCATTCAGGCTTTTCAACGTTTATGGCCCTATGCAAAATTTAACAAATATGCGTCAGGGTATGGTCAGCATATATATGGCGTTTATGCTCGCCGGAAAGCCGGTTCACGTCAAAGGGCCGCTCGACCGCTACCGCGATTTCATATACATAGACGATGTCGTAAACTGTTTCATTGAATGCCTTTTCAACAAAAACTCCGAAAATAAAATATACAACGTAGCCGCCGGATGTAAAACCACTATATCAAGCCTGCTGGAAACAATGTTCGAAGCCGCCGGTGAAAAAAACTACCCGTACAAATCCGAGGGGTCCACGCCGGGAGATACTTTTGGCGTTTTCGCCGACATAAGCAAAATAACTTCCGAAACTCACTGGCGGCCTAAAACTAAACTTGGCGAAGGAATCAAAAAAATGTATGAATTTTATAAAAACAACAGGGAGAATAGATAATGTCCGATTTGTCATGCCCGTTATGCGGCGCTGAAAAGTTCGAAAGAATTCATGGGCACGTGAAACACTCCAATAGCTCTTCGATAGAGCAATGCGTCGCTTGCGGCCTTATCTTTCAGTATCCTTTTATGCCGGCCGAAAAAGAAAAAGAATTTTATGAAAAGCAATTCCCTGAATATATGAAGAAACGCGGAGCCGCTTCAGAAACCAATCCGGAAGAGCATTTCAATACGAATAAAAAAGAAGCTTCAAGACGTCTGGAGTATATAAAAAACTATTTAACTCCCGAGTCCGAAGTGCTGGAACTTGGAAGTTCCACCGGCTTTTTCATACATGAAATCGGCTCATTTGTAAAAACTGTTTGCGGAGTGGAACCGGGCGAGCAATATGCCGATTATGCCAACGGCCGCGGAATCGAAACCCACGCTTCTTTAAGCGATATCAAAGGCCGTAAATTTGACATAATATTTTCATTTTACGTTTTCGAACATCTGCGCAATCCGATCGAGTTTTTAAACGCTTTAAAAAGCAATGTTAAAAAAGGCGGAAAGATAATATTCGAAGTTCCTAACGTGGAAGATATTCTGGTTTCCTTTTACAAAACGCCTGAAATTCTCGATTTCTATTGGCAGCTTGCTCATTATTTTTACTATTCAGCCAAAACGCTCAAAACCGCTTTCGAAAAATGCGGATATAAAGTTATCGACGTCAAGCACAGTCAGAGATATGATATCTCCAACCATATTCACTGGCTGAAAGATAAAAAACCCGGCGGCATGGGACGATATATCGATATTTTTGGCGATAAACTGAATGAAGCTTATAAAGCAAACTTGATCGAAAAAGGGTTGTCGGATACAATAACCATCTTCGCTCAGCTATAATACATAAAAAAGTTCTTGTTTACGAGGTAAAAAAATGAGTAAAGTTAAATTCGCGATAATCGGCTGCGGCAGGATCGCAAGCCGCCATATAGAAGCCATAAACGCTATCGAAAACGCAAGACTCGTCGCTGTGTGCGATATCGTAAAAGAGCGCGCCGAAAAATACGCGGCGGAAAATAATATCAAAGCATATTCCAGCTATCACGAAATGCTCAAAACCGAATCTATCGACGTGGTAAATATAATGACGCCAAGCGGCATGCATCCGGAACATGCCATCGAAATTATGGATAAATATAAAAAACATGTCGTCATAGAAAAGCCTATGGCGCTTAGAATATCAGACGGCGAAGATATGATCGCCGCCGCCGCTAAAAATAAAGTCGGGCTATTTTCCGTA
>JAKPTH010000137.1 GCA_029571125.1 bacterium | reverse complement strand
ACCTATCATGCCCGCTATCACCCTGCCGGTGTTTATGCCTATGCCCACCTGTATTTTGAACCGGCCGGCGGTTTCGCGGACGTGGTTGAAATGCCAGAGCTCTTCGGTCATCTGTATGGCGCATGTGACCGCCCTTATTTCATCGTCGCAGTTTTCGTCGGGGTAAAAAACCGCCATTATGGCGTCGCCGATGAACTTGTCGACCACGCCGCCGTTGCGCTTGATGACTTCCGTCATGGCCTCCAGATAGCCGTTCAGCATTTTTATCATTTCGTCGGGAGGATTGGATTCGGAGAGGCCGGTGAAGTTTCTTATGTCGATGAAAAGCACCGTCACCTTGCGTTCTACGCCGCTTTCCTTGAAAAAGTCGCTGTCGTTTTTTACGAGGGCGGTTATATTTTCGGGAACGAAGCGCATGATCCTGGTTTTTTCGAGAAGGCCCTGCGTCATTTCATTGAAGCGCGCCGATAAAAGCCCGATTTCGTCGCTGGAAGTGATGTCGGCCTGCTTTGAATAGTCTCCGCGAGCCACCAATTCCACCCGCTGTATGAGCATGTTGAGCTTTCTGGTGATGAAATTGGCCATGAAGACCGAAAGCGTTATGCCCGCGAAAAGCGATATGAGCGCAAGGCAGATTATGAATTTTATCGCGGTGTCGATTTCTCTGGTGAAATGCTCCGTGGAGTATTTGATTGAAACGAAACCGAACCTGCCGCCCTCGTCTTTTATGAGCGAGCCGAATTCGGCGAAGCCGTTTTCGCCCTGCTGGTAATGTATGCGCGAAGCTTTTTTCGCCGCGGCGTACTTGGCGCGCTCTTCGCGCGGAAGGAATTCGCCCTCGCGCGACGGCGAACCGTTCTTGCTTGCGTGGGCGATATATTTCCAGCCCGGATCGAAGACGTTTATTTCGATTACGTTTTCACTGGCTTTGACTATGTGCTCGGCGAGCTGCGAGAGCTCTTTTGCGGATTTGTTTTTGAAGGCGTCGGGGAGCATGGAAGAAAGGGCGGCGGCAAGGCTGGTGCCGGGATTTTCGAGGCCGTCGGTGAGTATGCGCGTTATGTGGTAAAGCGAAAAAAGCGAAGCCGTTATGATTATAAAGGTGACGAGAAAAGCGATCCAGAGTATGAACTTATATCTTAACGGAAATCTTACCACCGTGTTCCGCCTGTTATCGAGCGATGCCGCATATCAGAAAGGGGCGCATTAAAAATACGCCCCTTCTTAAAATTTAGTGTGCCTGAGTGGAGTTGAACCACCAACCTGCGGATCCGTAGTCCGACGCTCTATCCATTGAGCTACAGGCACACGTTGATATTATATTTTTAAAACGGAGAGAGAGGGATTCGGACCCTCGATACTCTTTTGGAGTATACACACTTAGCAGGCATGCGCCTTCGACCACTCGGCCATCTCTCCATGCAAAGCGGAGGAAGAGGGATTCGAACTCTCACACGGTTGCCCGCGGCAGATTTCAAGTCTGCTGCCATACCATTAGGCGATTCCTCCACATGACACATTTATTATATCATAACTTAAAAGTGTTGTCAATGATTTTGTTGCGTTATTTTCGCTTTTTTTGAAAGAAGCCGCGGAGCAATTCGAGGCATTCCGATTCCAGAACGCCCGAGACCAGGCGCGCCCTGTGGTTGAGCTCGGGATTGCAGGCGATCTGCATATTGCCTCCGCAGCCGCCGCCCTTTTTATCCGGCACGGCGAAAACGCAGGTCGAAATCCGCGACTGCACGAGAAGACCGGCGCACATGACGCACGGCTCTTTGGTGGCTACGAGCAGGACGCCGCTCAGGTTCCAGCGCCCCAGGCGCGAAGCGGCCTCCTCGCATGCCTGCATTTCGGCGTGCCATAGAGGCGAGCGGCGCTTTTCACGGGCGTTGCGGCCGCGGCCGATGATTTCGTTTTCAAAGACGGCCACCGCCCCTACCGGAACGTCGTCGCTTTCGATGCACATGCGGGCCTCTTCGAGCGCCGCGCGCATATAGGATTCATACGCCGCTTTTTCTTCGGCGGCAAGGTCTTCGGCTTTTATAACGCACATATTTTTGATTCCTTTTCAACGGTTTCGAAGGTAACGTATATATTTAAAACCTCATCAGTTCGTCTCTGGTAAAGTCCCACTCCGGCGTGTTAAGCGTTTCGCCGAAATCCGCGCCGTACCACGGATGAAGAGTTCCGCCGGCCGGGTTGTTCAGCACGTGAACGTCCTGCGCGGGCATATAGCTTTGAAGCAAAAGAAAAACTTTTTCGCCTTTTTCGTTTTCCGCCGTATCGGCGACGATCACGGCGTGGCCCGGAAAGCCGCCTTTTACGAACACGTCGCCGGCGCGGATATCTTTGACGCTTTTGACTTTTTTCAGGGATTTCGAAAGGGAATACGTGCCTGCGTACGAGAATATATAAACCATATATTTTTGAAAATTTTCGTAGCCGGCGGCTTTCAATATTTCGGTTTCGCCTGCCGGCCGGCCGCTTTTGACGAGCCTTTCTGCGAGCCAGCCGGTGAAGGACGCCATCTTTTTGTCGCTGAGCATAAACGAGATGGACTTTATGTCGCCGCGCGCGAAAAGGTATTCGGCCCGCAGCCTCATGACGGCGTCGGCGCATTGCTGAAGGTCGCGCGCGCCGCAGCCGATGTCCACCACCGCGTAATGGGCGCCCTGGTTGGCTTTTAATTTTTTATTATAAAGATACACGGGCGGCTTTCCGGGTTTGAGCGGGAGCGAGCGGAGCCATTCGGCGAAGCCGCCCGGTTCCTCCGCCGTTCTTTTATAGCCGGCCGGCGGCGCGATTCTTGAATTTATGGAATCGGCTTCGTTATAAGAGGCGAGCCATAAATATTTTCCGCCGGCGGCCGAAGGCGCAGCGCAAACCGTAAATTCAGCGGCCGCAAGCATGATGCAGGCCGCGAGCGCTAACGCAAATTTATAAATTTTAAAGCGTTTTATCACGATCGTCCTCCGTTAATTCGAGCGCCGGAAAACCCGACAATTATTTTTGACGCGAGCGCAGGATTTTTTTGACATTCGCCGATCTATTTTGTATAATTATAACATGAAAAATAAAATTTTTAAACAAATAATAAGCGTCCTGATCATTTCGTCCGTTTGCTTCGCGTTTGCGTTCGGCTTAAAGCCCCAGGCCATGGCCTGGTCCACTTATACCCACGCCGCGCTCAGCGCGGAAGCGCTTTCTAAATTTTCGTCTCTCATGCCGCAGGCCGTTTTTTCTTCGTCCCTGCCGGATATCACCACTAATTTTATAAGCCCCGCTTCAAAAGATGAATTTTACTCCATATTCCATGGCGATAATTTTTACCGCGCCGCCTCGAGGCTTCTTTCAAAGCTCGATAAAGGCCGCGATAAAAACATGATCTGCAACATTTACGGCTATCTGTCGCACCTGGCGGCCGACGAAACCGCACATGCCCCAACCGGATACGCCAATTCAAAAAAAACTTTCAGGGTAAAAACCGAACTGGACCATTACGTGGCATATCTTTTTATGGATATGCTCTGCTATTACGATTACTTTTACGGGTATAACTCCAGGTTCGGCAAATTCGTCCCTGACGTGGATTCGTCTCTCGTTAAAGCCGCTCTGGACGAGTACAACCTCGAGGCCCCAAAAAAGGCGGCATTCGATAAGGCGGTTTTCGCCAAAAAAGAAACGCTGTTCAAAGCCGGCATTGCCGTTCAGAAAGCCATATTCGATATAATTATAGACGAAAACCCCGAACTTTTCGAGCAGGCGCGGTCGTTTTACTCCGACTGCTACATGGGCGTCAACTGCACGGGCGGATTTTACGATACCGCCGCTTCGGTCGAAGAAAAAATTTCGGCAGGCGCGGGCGTCGATATCTCCGAAAACGCCTTTAAGTCTTTCGTAAATAAACAGATAAGCGATATCACCTATATCGGAATGCAGTTCGCATCGGTTATCGCACGCGATACCGATTTTATAAGAACGTCAAAACTCACTTCGGGTAAAATAGAAAATTTCGTTTCAAAATTTTTTGAATCCAGATCAAAATCCACCCAGTCCATGGGCAAATTCCTTTCCGCGCTTTTACTTAAAAAAGGCCTTACATACGAAGAAATAATCGACTATACCGACGGCGGGAGCGCGGTTTCCCAGAGCCCGACCGAAAAGGAAAAAAAATATAAATCGGCTTATAAAAAACTTAAAGAGCCGCGCTGGTATTCGTTTATCCCCGGCTCCGATTCCGGCGAAAAGCGCGAATACATAGACGCGTTTATAGAATATCAAAAAGAAAAAAACGAGTCCGAAATTAAAGCGGCCGCTATCGGCGCCGCGCCGGCTGAAATCATAAGAAACGCCGTCGAAAAAAGGCTTTCGGCATACCGCGAAGCATATCTCGCCTCTAAATTGAATCCGGTTAAATATATCGCCAAACAGGCCGCTAAAGACGCGGCTTATATCGACGAAAGCGTCGTTAAAAGCTATATCGCGGCAAGATGCGCCGCGGCCGCCCGCAAGGACGCCGCCTTATGCGCCGCGCTCGACTCGAAGATGGCCGACTTTAAAGCCAGAGCCGCAAGGCGCATAAAAAGCTATTCGGAAAAGACTTTCGGCCGGAAGATATCTTCGCCGCTTAAAAGCCTTTACGAAAAAGAATACGCGCTCGCCGCTTCTGCCGATCCGGCCGGCATCGCAAAAGCCGTCGATTTTTTTAAACGCGCGGTAAAAGACCCGGGCGCGTATGGTTTAACCGCCGGTTTCGCCGAAGCGCCGCCGGATGCCGGCCTGAAAATAACGCGGATCGGCTCCGGCGGGGATGCGCCGGATCCGGCCGAAGCGCGCACCCTTAACCAGGCGATGGCTTTAATGACCAAAGCGTATAAAGATTACGCCGACTATCTCGCCGGCTGCGATTTAAACGACGAGCGCGCCCGCGCGCAACTCGACGCGCGCCTCAAAAAATATACCTTTTACAAAAAAGCCTATGAAAAGCTTTTCGACGAGGCGCAAAATTCCCCGCGCGATTGATCCCGCCGCCGCGGGCCATGGCTTTTTAAATTATTTAACAGGCAATTCCATTAAAAAATAATATAGAGGTAATTATGGAACAGAAAAAAACGCCGTTTATAACGGTAACCGTTACGTGCCCGATATGCCTTGAACAGTTTCAGACCTATAAAATGAAGGTCGGCCTTTACGCCGTGCTGGACAAAGAATCCGATCAGCGGCCCAAAGCTTATAAATGGACAGAACCCGAATTTGCGTCCATCAATCCCATGCATTATTCCATGTGGCGCTGCCCGAAATGCTATTTTACCGATTTCACCGAAAACTTCGAAAAGAAGACCGATTCTAAAATAATGGCGATGCGTAAAATCTATAAGCCGGCCGAAGTCATTAAAATGCCTTTTATGAGCGAGATTTTAAGATATACCGATCTCAGCATCCCGTCTTTCGAAACCACGGTCAACCAGTATCTTACGGCGGCTTATATAAACGAAATCCCCACCCGCGTAGAAGATAAAAGCTACTTCAAGCTCGCGCGAATATACCTGAGGCTCGCCTGGCTGTACCGCGAAAAATACGGCACGCCCGATAACAGCGTCGAATCGGTCAGGCTCAAACAGATTTTCAAAAGCTTCGACGAGATAGATTCAAATTATTCAAAACTCGAAGCCAGCGTTACCAAGCTGCTCTCCAATATCAAAAACAGGCTTTCCGAAATTTACGGCGGCGAAACGCCCATGAATAATCCTTATTACGCCAATATAGCCGGCTTTTTATCGAATATTAAAAATATCCCGGCCAGCCTGGGCCGGCTCAAGACCACGGCCGTCCTGGACCAGCAGGGAAAATTGAACGGCGATTCGGCTTCGGCCGGCAATCAGCCTTATTATAACTTTCCTTCTTTCGTGGATTTTTTGATGTCGCTGATGACTCACTGGCCCGATCTCCCGCTGAACGAAAAGTCCGCGCTGTCGCTGGCCGTAAAAAACTATACGCTTTCATACACCAACGAAGACTATTTCGACACGCCCGAAAAGCGTCTGAACGCGGTAGACTTAATTGAAGACCTTTACGTGCGCCTCGACGATTACGACAGCGCGCTCAATTACGTCACCGAGATATACCGCAGCGGAACCAAGGACCGCCAGGGGCTTTACAATAAAATGAACTCCAAGAAGGCCGACGGCACTTATCCCACTCAGAGCGAAAAAGACCGTATCGAGTCGCAGATAGCTCGAATCAACGCCACGCTGTCGAAAGCTTCCGATAAAAAGAAAGACCTAGAAGAAAAGCGCCTGGCGGTAATGCTTCCCAGGGTTATGGCCGTCATCAACCAGAACCCGCAGATACTCGAGGCCGAACTGCTTGTAAAACTCGCCGAACTCGGGCTTCCGGAGTCTATTTACGCAGATCTTAAAGAAAAAAATATGATACCCGCGCTGACCGGCGAAGCGGAAGCCGAAAAAAAAGATGCCGCGTCCGCGGAAGGCGCCGGTGAAAAAGAAGAAGCGTCGCTGGTTTAGGGAGTCGCCGCCCCCGACGCGCCCGGCAGCGGCCGCGCATAATAATATTGAAAAAAATAACGGATTATGATATAATAATGTAAAAAAATAAAGTATAGAGTATTGCAACACACTACTTTATTGATAAAGGGGAATGAAGTTATGAAACCGGAAACAAAAGTCAAAGGCGCTCTGGAACATTTCATGAAAGCTTATGAAAAAAAAGACGTTAACGGCGTTATCGATCTTTTTTCAAATAAACCCGGCGTTGTTTTTATAGGAACCGGCTGCGATGAAAGATGCCTCGGCCTCGATAAACTGAAAAGCCAGTTTGAACGCGATTTCGTTCAGTCCGAAAAAGTCCATGTAAGCCAGAAATGGGAAACTGTTTCCGTAATGGGCGAAGTGGCCTGGCTCGCCGCCGAAGTGGATTTTAAAACGAAGATAAAAGGAAAAACTAAGGAATTTTTAACACGGCTCAGCGCGGTCCTCGAAAATCAGGACGATCAATGGCGTTTCGTGCACATGCACATTTCCCTTCCGCCGAGCGAACAGAAGGCTGGAGAATCCTTTCCCACCTGCGATTTGTATTAATCAAGCGCGGGCTTCGTAAATAAGACTTACACATAAAAAATAAATAAAAAATAAACGCGGAGCGCCTTTGCGGCGGCCGCGCTTATTTTTTAATGCCGGAGCTTATTCTGGCGCTTATTTGCATTACCGTAAGATGCGCTTCGTCGAGTTCGGCTGCGCCGGGCTTTTTTTGCGCGCACCTTATCGAATAGAAAAGATCGGCTATCTTTTCGCATCCGGGCCTGTATTCTTCGGGCAGAACGTTGAGGCTGAATATCTTGCGGTTGAACTCGTATGGCGTTTCGGACGGCCTTTTTACGAAGCCGGCCCGCGCAAGGGCGCCGAGGAAGGCTCTGTAAAATTCAACGTCGGAAGCAGGGGCGAGCGAAATGAGTTTTGCGATCTTATAAGAGGAACGCTCGTCGAGAAAAAGGCTG
>JAKPTH010000125.1 GCA_029571125.1 bacterium | reverse complement strand
TATTACGGCAAAGAAGAAATACTCTTCCTCGGTCCGGACGAAAATACGGCCGAAGTTATGCTCTGGGCTTGCGAGCGCGCTCACTATCGCGGATACAAGTTCTGGAAAGCTTTCACGACAGGCAAAGACGTATCGATCGGCGGCATTCCTCACGATCGTTATGGCATGACCACTATCGGCGTTCACGAAATGGCTATGCAGATGCTTGCCAAGCACGGCATTAAAGAAGAGAACATAACCAAATTCATGACCGGCGGACCGGACGGCGACCTCGGCAGCAACGAAATCCTCATATCCAAAGATAAAACAACGGCTATCGTCGACGGTTCCGGCGTAATTTACGATCCCAAAGGCCTCGACAGAAAAGAGCTTACCAGGCTCGCTAAAGAACGCAAAATGATAGTTCATTTCGATAAATCGAAACTTTCGAAAGAAGGTTTCAGAGTTCTTATCGAAGAAAAAGACGTAAAACTTCCCGGCGGCGAAGTAATTGCAAACGGCGAAACGTTCAGAAACACGTTCCACCTTACCAAATATGCAAAAGCCGATTTATTCGTACCGTGCGGAGGCCGTCCTAAAGCCATAAACATCAATAACTGCAATCAGATATTCGACGCCGAAGGCAAGCCTTTCTGGAAGTTCATATCTGAAGGCGCGAACCTTTTCATTACTCAGGAAGCGCGTCTGCGTTTAGAAGAAAAAGGCGTAGTACTCGTTAAAGACGCATCAGCCAATAAGGGCGGCGTTACGTCTTCATCGTTCGAAGTTTTCTCTTCGCTCGCTTTAGACGACAAACAGTACCAGGAAAATATGATGATCACCGACAAAAACATAGCTAAAGACGTTACAAAAGAATCGTCGATGAAATTCAGAAAAGCATATGTAGACCAGATCATCGAAAAAATCAAAGGCAACGCTCATATGGAATTCGAAGCTATGTGGCGCGAAAACCAGAGAACGAAAACTCCTATGACGATATTAAGCGACGTTCTGTCCAACAAGATAAATGAAATCACCGACGCTCTTCGCGAATCATCGTTATACGAAGACGAACACATCTGGAGATATGCAATAAAGAATCATTGCCCTGCGGTAATAGTAAAAGAACTCGGACTTGAAACCATACTCAAGAGAGTTCCCATGAACTATCTGCGTGCAATATTCGCCACCAATCTGGCAAGCCGTTATATCTACGAAAACGGCCTCAATGCTAACGAAGTCGATTTCTTCAAATATATCGAAGCTATAAAAAAGGCGAAAATCTAGTTATAAATTAGATAGCTAAAATCGAATGAATAAATTGGGAGGAAGCAAGGGATTAAGTTCCCTGGTTCCTCCCATTTTTTTTCGTGGACTCGTTCAAAAATCCCTCCGGGATTTTTGCCGCTCGTGCCAGTGTGCCGCACGCCCATCCATGGGCTCCGGCGCTTCCGCAACGGCCCTCAAAAATTTTATCTGGCCCTTGCTGCACGCTTAAAACAACTTAAAAAAGGGTGATTAGCCTTAGTGCTAATAATAAAACTTGATGCTGACACACCCATGCATATTAAGCAGGTAGTTTGTGGCAGGGCGCCAGACAAATTTTTTCGGGGACTCGTTCAAAAATCCCTCCGGGATTTTTGCCGCTCGTGCTCAGCGGCCGCACGCCGTCGCCGTCCGTGGCGCGTGCGGCATTAAGGCTTCCGTGCCCAGACCGCCCGCTCC
>JAKPTH010000107.1 GCA_029571125.1 bacterium | reverse complement strand
AAAGACTCGTTATCACGAAAGACGCTCTTTTAAAAATTGAGGAGGTGTTAAAGTAAGATGGAAAGACTCTCAAGCGACATAATACTTTATCCTGTAGTATCAGAAAAAAGCGTTATGGGTAAAGAATTCAATAAATATTCTTTCAAAGTAATCAGAGACGCTAATAAAATTGAAATCAAAAAAGCAGTCGAAGAACTTTTTAAAGTGAAAGTAGAACGCGTTAACACTATGAAATGCCATCCGAAAAGAAAGCGCATGGGCGCACACGCCGGCTACACCTCGGAGTGGAAAAAAGCGATAGTAACCCTTAAAGAGGGCGAAAAGATAGCATTCTTCGAAGGCATGTAAGATTTTCATTTAAGGTTTTATAGAAATTAAGGAGGAAATAATGGCTCTTAAAAGCTTTAAACCAATTACGCCCGGAGTTCGTTTCAAAACGGTAGCGGATTATTCGCAGTTATCGGATAAAAAACCCGAAAAAGCACTCACCGGAAAGATAAAAAGCCACGGCGGCCGCAACAACCAGGGCCGCGTTACCGCTCGTTTCAAAGGCGGCGGACACAAAAGACTTTATAGAGAAATAGACTTTACGCCCAGAAAAGACGGCATAGAAGGTAAAGTGGTAGCTCTGGAATACGATCCCAACAGATCGGCCCATATCGCCCTTATTCACTACGCCGACGGCGAAAAAAGATATATAATCGCTTCCAACGAAACTAAAGTGGGCGACACTATAATGTCCGGCCACGAAATCGAAATCAAACCGGCCAACACCCTTCCTTTGACAGATATACCAGCCGGCGCTACGATTTACAACGTCGAAATGAAACCCGGCAAAGGCGCTCAGATCGCCCGCGCAGCAGGCACTTTCGTTCGTTTGATGGCTAAAGAAGGCAAATACGCCATTCTTAAAATGCCCTCGGGCGAAATGAGAAGAATATTGCTCGAATGCCGCGCTCAGATCGGCCAGGTTTCCAACATCGAAAACGAAAATATATCGCTCGGCAAAGCAGGCCGTTCCAGACATCTCGGCATCAAACCGCATAACCGCGGTTCCGTTATGAATCCCTGCGACCATCCGCACGGCGGCGGCGAAGGCAGATGCCCGGTCGGAAGACCCGCTCCTATGTCTCCTTGGGGAACCCCTGCTAAAGGTTACAAGACCAGAAGCAAAAAGAACCCCAGCAGCAAGTATATCGTTAGCGACAGACGCAAAAAATCATAATTTAGGTTGAAAAAAGAGAAAAAAAGATTGAAAAAATCTAAAAATCCCTTGAAAACTTAAATTAATTGTGTTATAATAATATGCTTAATTGAATGATTTATATAATTCACAAAGGGAGGAAATAATGTCCAGATCGTTAAAAAAAGGCCCGTATGTAAAAGACGACCTTTTAAAGAAAATAAGGCTTTTGAACACATCGAATACAAAAAAAGTTATTAAAACGTGGTCGCGTTCATCGACGATCGTGCCTGAAATGATATTACACACGATAGCGGTTTACAACGGCAAAAAACATGTCCCTGTCTATATAACAGAAGACATGGTAGGCCACAAACTTGGCGAATTTGCGCTTACACGCTTCTTTAAGGCGCACGGCAGCCATACCGAAAGAACAATATCTTTAAAATAGCGGCAAAGGAGTGAACCAGAAATGTTAGTATCAGAAGCGAAAATTCGCGAAAAATTTTACAATCAGAACAGGCAGAACGGCGCGAAACAGCGTTCGAGAAAAGAATTGAAAGCTATGTTTACCGCCGATCGCAGAAAGAAAGAAGGCGTACGCGCCAGCGCGAACGTTCAGCGCGGCTCGGCAAGAAAATTCAACCGCGTTCTCGATCTCATCCGCGGCAAAGCATTAAACGAAGCTTTAGCTATTGTTAAGTTCACACCTACACGCGCGGCTAGGTTGATAGAGAAAGTCGTTTTATCGGCTAAGGCTAACGCCGAAAATACCAGAAACTGGGACGCCGAAAATTTAATCGTGCATCGCGCTTACGTTGAACAGGGACCGACGATTCCCCGTATCCGCCCCATGTCGATGGGCCGTGTCGGACGCATTAGAAAAAGAACCTGCTCGACATACATCGTTTTGACCGAGAAACAGGAAAAACAAACCGTAACGGCAAAAAAAGACAACGAGACCAAAAAAGAGACTAAGTAATTAATATAAAGTTTGTTTTTAACAGGAGGAGGTTACACAGTGGGTCAAAAAACTAATCCGGTAGGTCTTAGACTTGGTATAACAAGAACGTGGGAATCAAGATGGTTCGCTCAGAAAGAATACATCGAATACCTCCACGAAGACCTCAAAATCAAAAAGGCGATAAAAGACGTTTTCGCCGCCATCAAAGCTAAAAAAGAAAAATATATCGATCCCGAAATATCGAAGATCGAAATCGAAAGGCCTTCCTACCAGAAGGTTAAAGTTATCATCAACACTGCGAAACCCGGCGTTATAATAGGCAGATCGGGCTCCGAAATCCAGAAGATGAAAGTCATGATCGAAAAGCTTACCAAACGCAAAGTTTCCTTATACATCCAGGAAATCAAAGATCCTTTCCTCGATGCTCAGTTAGTGGCTAACAATATAGCCGCTCAGATCGAAAAGCGCGTAGCTTTCCGCCGCGCCATGAAAAGATCGGTTGACACCGCTTTAGCGCACGGCGTGCTCGGCGTCAAGATATCGTGCTCGGGACGTCTCGGCGGCGCTGAAATCGCCCGCTGCGAATACTATAGAAGAGGAAGAGTTCCCCTTCATACACTGCGCGCGAATATCGATTTCGCTACGGCGACCGGCCACACCACCTACGGCTGCGTAGGCGTTAAAGTATGGCTCTTCCACGGCGAAGTATTGTCCGAACGCGACGCTGAAAGATACCAGAGCAAACTTAAAGGCTCCAGCGTTTCCGACGACAACGTAAACGAAAATAGCGCTAATTAAGCTGATTAAGGAGGATTATATCCAATGTTAATGCCCAAGAAAGTAAAATATAGAAAATTGCAGAAAGGCCGCATGACAGGCAAAGCCAAAGGCGGCATGTTCGTAGATTTCGGCGATTACGGCTTAAAGGCGTTAGAGCCCACATGGATCACGAACAACCAGATCGAAGCGGCGCGCGTAGCGATGACCCGTTTCATCAAACGCGGCGGCAAACTCTGGATCAGAGTGTTCCCGCACAAATCCATAACCAAGAAACCCGCCGAAACCCGTATGGGTAAAGGCAAAGGCGCTCCGGAAGGCTGGGTAGCCGTAGTTAAACCGGGCAAAG
>JAKPTH010000093.1 GCA_029571125.1 bacterium | reverse complement strand
AAGTCAAGACGCTTTGACAAAAATAAGGCTTTGCCTGACGCGTTTCATAAAAAAAGATTGAAAACCGTGCCGTAAAATGTTATCATTTAACTCATAATTTGTTATAGAAAGGGCATAATCCATGACGCGAAAAATAAAATGCGATTTATATCTAAAAAACATATCGTCACTTGCCACCTGCGCAAATCCCGGCGGCAGGCCTAAATCCGGAGACGATCTTCTCGACGCTCGTGAAATCAAAGACGGGGCCGTTTTGATCGGCGGCGGCAAAATAATAAAAGTCGGAACCACCGAAGAAATGGAAAGGCATATAGCCGAAGCCGGCATTAACGTAGAAAAGCGATTATGCCTCAAAGGCAAGACCGTTACGCCGGGCTTCGTCGACCCGCACACGCACATAGTTTTTTCCGGCAGCCGCGAGAACGAATTCGCGATGCGCGTGCAAGGAAAAACATATCTAGAAATACTCAACGCGGGCGGCGGAATTCTCAACACTCTTAAAAGCCTCAGGGCCATAAGCGAAGACGACCTTTTCGCCGAGTCCAAAAGGCGCGTGGAGCGCTCGTTTATGCACGGCACCACTTCCATGGAAATAAAATCGGGGTACGGCCTGGATTTCGACGCCGAAATAAAGACGCTCAAAGTGTGCGAAAGGCTTTCCAGAGAGCCTTTATGCACCATAGCGGCGACTTATATGGGCGCGCACGCGATACCGCCGGAATATAAGAACGACCGCAACGGATACATAAAGCTCATGACGGATAAAGTGATACCTTACGTAGCCGAGCATAAGCTCGCTAAATTCAACGACGTTTTCGTCGAAGCCGGCGTTTTCACCGCCGAAGAAGGCCGTCTCATACTGGAAACGGGTAAAAAGCACGGCCTGATCCCGAAAGTCCATGCCGACGAGATAACCTGCTGCGGCGGGGCGGAGCTTGCGGCGGAGACCGGAGCGATATCGGCCGATCACCTTCTCATGGCGAGCGGACGCGGCCTTGAAATGATGAAGGAAAAAGGCGTGGTGGCCGTGGCTCTGCCCGGGACGCTTTACAGCCTGCTTTGCGGAACTTACCTCGATTTTAAAAAGCTCATGGAAAAAGGTGTGGCGGTGGCTCTCGCGACGGACGCGAACCCGGGTTCCAACATGTGCCTGAACATGCAGACCGCCATAAACCAGGCCGTATGCCTCATGAAAGCGCCGCCGGCAGCCGCGCTCAACATGGCCACCATCAACGCCGCCCATGCCATAGGGCTGGCCGGAGAAAGGGGCTCCATCGAAGAAGGCAAGTACGCCGATCTAGTTGTTTTAGAAGGCGCTTCATATAACTACGCCGCATATTCCTACGGCGTGAACCTGGCGGAATACGTCGTCAAAAACGGCGCATTATATTCCGTAGCGGCATGTTTAAACAGGGCCTGAAACGGCGCGGCGAAAAAATACAGTCAATCTCGAATATAATAGAAAAGCGCGCCAGACGATCACATGCGGCGCCGGTATTACTGGAGGAAAAAATGGTTAAAACCGAGGATTTCATAGTTAAAAATCTGGGCGAGCGCAATTTCATGTCGCCCCTTCCCCTGTCTCACAGCGACGACGATCTGGTTTCCAACTTCATAGACGACGACGAGCGTTTCCTGCACGAAATTTCATTTAAAAAAGTCCGGCAGGTGGTCGCCGGAACCGTCGATAAAAGCTGCTGCTCCGATCTTATAACGTTCGAGGCCGCGGGGCCCCGCGAAAAAATATATTTCGAACCGGGAAAGATAAAATGCGGAATCGTGACATGCGGCGGGCTCTGCCCCGGCATAAACAGCGTCATACGCGGCATCGTCATGGAACTCTATTACCGCTACGGCTGCCAGTCGATTTACGGATTCCGTTACGGCTACCTCGGCATGGTCAAAGAATCCGGAATCGATCCCATACTTCTCACGCCCGACATAGTGGAAGATATACACGCCAAAGGCGGATCCATACTGGGTTCTTCGCGCGGCCATCAGGACGTAAACAAAATGGTCGATAGGCTGATGAATTTCGGCATTTCCGTTCTGTTCTGCATCGGCGGCGACGGCACGCTGCGCGCGGCGCACCTCATAGCCGAGGAAATCCTCAACCGCGGCCTGAACATATCGGTGATCGGCGTGCCTAAAACTATCGACAACGACATAAATTTTGTGGAAAAGACCTTCGGTTTCGAAACGGCTTTTTCCATAGCCGTAAACTCCATACAGTCGGCGCATACGGAAGCCAAAGACTTCCTCAACGGCATAGGCATAGTAAGGCTGATGGGGCGCGAATCCGGTTATATCGCCGCCAACGCGGCGCTCGCCTCGCAGGACGTAAATTATATACTGGTACCCGAAATTCCGTTCGACCTGGAGGGGCCTCACGGCCTTTACAGCATACTTAAAGCGCGGCTCGAACGCAGGCGGCATGCGGTAATAGTGGTGGCCGAGGGTGCCGGTCAGAATTTTTTCGGAAGCGAAAAAGACAGGGGCAAAGACTCTTCGGGCAACACCAAGCTCGGCGACATCGGCGTGTTCCTCAAAGACAGCATAAGCAAATATTTTAAGAGCATCGACTTCAAGGTCAACATAAAATATATAGATCCCAGCTACATTATACGCTCGGCCCCTCCCATACCCTCCGATTCGATATTCTGCGCGCAGCTTGCGCAAAACGCGGTTCACGCGGCCATGGCCGGTAAAACGGACATGCTCGTAGGCCTATGGAATTACCACTTCACGCATGTTCCGATAGCCACCGCCACGCGCGAAAGAAAGCTGATAAACCCCGAAAGCAACCTCTGGCTTAGCGTAATAGAAGCCACGGGCCAGCCCTCTTATATAGGAAACGATCCTATATTTTTATCTAAAACCAGGATTATTGAGCAAAAAGACTAATCAACAACAAAATGCTTCATCACGGCCGATTTCAATATGTTCGGATCCGTGACCGGCTTCGTAAGATAATCGTCCATGCCGGCGGCCAGGAACTTTTCCCGGTCGCCGCTCATGGCGTAGGCCGTCAGAGCTATTATCGGCACATGCCCGCCCGTTTCGGACTCGAGCTCCCTGATGCGGCGGGCGGCCTCGAAGCCGCTCATTTCGGGCATCTGCCCGTCCATTATTATAGCGTCGAATTTTTGGGCGAGATATAATTCGACCGCTTCCCGGCCGTTTTGGGCCCACGAAACTTTCCAATTATACATCTTCGCCATGTTCATGATTATCGCAGCGTTTACCTCGTCGTCTTCGGCGAGCATTATGGCGAGCTCGCGCCCCGCGCTTTCCGCAACGCCGGATTGTACCGGGCAAACGGCTGCCTTGTTTTCCGCCGGGACTTTTATTTCACCGGGAATAATTTCAAACGGAATGCGCACGCGGAACGCGCTTCCTTTTCCGGCTTCGCTTTCTACCGTAATGTCTCCGCCCATCATCTCCACGAGGCCTTTTACTATCGCCAGCCCCAGGCCGGCCCCGCCGTAGCGCTTCTTGCTTGAATCGTCAAGCTGGTAAAACATTTCAAAAATTTTATCGATTTTATCCGATGGTATTCCTATGCCGGTATCCGAAACCGCGATTTTTAAAAGCGCGGTTTCGCCGCTTACGGACTCCTGCGAAAGTTCCACCGAAATCGATCCCCGTGAAGTGAATTTATTGGCGTTGGTGAGGATATTTATAACTATCTGCCGCAGCCGAAGCTCGTCGCCGTTCACCATATAATTTATGCCGGGGTCGGTTTTGGTTTTTATTTCGACGTTTTTCCCTTGCAGCTGCTGGGAAATTATCGAAACGCAATCGAGGACGGCCGCGGTGATATCGAAAGGGGTTTTTACGATAGTGAGCTTGCTGGCCTCGATTTTGGAAAGGTCGAGTATGTCGTTTATAAGCTCCAGCAGATGAAGCGAGGATTTTTTTATCGTCTGCGTGAATTCGGCCTGTTTTCCGGCGAGGCCGCTGGAGGCGAGAAGGTCGGTGAAGCCTATTATTCCGTTCATAGGCGTTCGCAGCTCATGGCTCATATTCGCAAGAAAATCGCTTTTGGCGCGGTTGGCGGCTTCTGCCGACTCTTTTGCGCGAACCAGCTGAGACTGCATTTTTTTTAAAACGTCGAGGGCGTCCTGCAGCTCCTCCGTCCTCGAGGCGACGCGGGCCTCGAGCGTGTCGTTGTATTCGAGCAGTTTCAGTTCCGACAGCTTAATATTTTCGACCATTATATTAAAATTTACGGCTA
>JAKPTH010000087.1 GCA_029571125.1 bacterium | reverse complement strand
TTAGCTAAATTACTTTTTAGGTGTTTTCGCGCCGTATTTCGAGCGGCTCTGTCTTCTGCCGTCAACGCCCGCGGTGTCGAGAACGCCGCGAACTATATGGTAACGGATACCAGGTAAGTCTTTTACGCGTCCTCCGCGTATTAAAACTATAGAGTGTTCCTGTAAATTATGTCCGACACCCGGAATGTAAGCCGTAACTTCTATGCCGGTGGTAAGCCTTACCCTCGCGACTTTACGTAAAGCCGAGTTAGGTTTTTTAGGCGTGATCGTCCATACCCTTGTGCAAACACCCCTTTTCTGAGGGCATTCGTTCATTGCGGGGCATTTGGTTTTGTTTGTGATCTGTTTGCGCCCCATCCTGATCAATTGATTAATCGTCGGCATTAATTTCCTCCTTTTTGCCGTTATTTTGCTTTATCCTGTAAATTTAAATTATTTAAATATAGAATAAAAAACATTATTGATTACTCAATAATGTACGCTTCCCAAAGATATTTTTAATACCTTTTAGCGAATAAATAACTTAAATTTCGTATTATTATAGTAAAAAAATCCTGTTTTGTCAAGTAAAATCAATATTTATTTTTATTTCTTATATATTTTTAAAGGGTTTTTCTATAACTTTGGTGACCGGTCTTAATGAAGAGGATTATTTTTATAAAATCAGTCACTCTAATCGGACCGAGCCGCTTCCGGTTTTTACCGCCATGACGTGATTAAGATATTCGTCATAGCTTCCTTCGTAAGTTACGATTTTTTTATCTCTTATAATAAGAGTCCTGTCCGCCACATTATTAACGAAGCGCCTGTCGTGGGAACAGACCAGCATGGCGCCGTCGTAATCCGCCAGAACTTCTTCGAGCGCCGAAAGAGAAAACGCATCCAGATAATTCGTCGGTTCGTCGAGGATCAAAAAATTAAATCCGGCGAGCAGTATTTTAGCGATCGCCGTCTTTACGCGTTCCCCGCCGCTCAAGCTCTCCGCTTTTTTATGCACCTCGTCGCGGCGGAAAAGAAGCCCGGCGAGCAGAGTCCTGACGGTAGTTTCGTCGTGGAGCGACGATTCCGAAACGTTTTCCAGAACGCTCTTGCGGTAATCGAGCGTTTCTATCCCCTGGCCGAAGTAGCCTACTCTCGCCTGAGCCGACACCCTTATATTTCCCTCCGCGGCCATTATCATTTTAATCAGCGTGGTTTTTCCGCAGCCGTTAGGGCCTATCAACGCCGTTTTAGCGTAAGCCGGAATTTCGAAGCGAGCTTCTTCGAAGATTATTTTTTCGCCGAAATTCTTTCCGAGATTATCGCACGAAACAACCGCCCTGGCGTGAACGCGGCCGTATTCCGGGACGCTTATTTTGACTTTGCCCGGCCTGTAGGGCTTTTCTTTGACTTCGAGCTGCGCGAGCCTCGATTTTAAAGCTTGCGCGGCGCCGTCGATCTTCTTTTTTTTCGAGTTGATCCCCCGTGTGTGAAGGCGCGCTTCGGAATTTCCCATGCGTTTTGGCGTTTTTCTCATTTCCCACGATTTTTGTTTTTTATCTACGATAGCCCGCTCGATGCGTTTTTTCTCTGACAAATAATCGTAATATTCGAACTCGGCCCTTTCAAATATAAGCTTTTTCTGATATTCGTATTCCAGATATCCGCAGTCGAAATCGTTGATTCTGGAATTTTCGATTTCGATAACTCTGCCGCAAATCTTTTGCAGTAAAGTACGGTCGTGCGAAACGATTATCAGCGTGCCTCTGAATTCCTTCAGTTTTTCTTCGAGGATTTCGATGGCGCGCATATCCAGATTGGAAGTCGGTTCGTCAAGAATCAAAATATCGCGGGCTCTTTCAAGCGCCGCCGAAATCCTGTACCTGGTTTTTTCGCCGCCGCTCAAATGGGCGAGATACTCTTCCGCGGCGTTAAACTCCGCCGATATCAAGCCGGGAAAAGCGCCGCCGGCCGTTGCGCCTTGCGCAAAGCCTTCGTCCAGCTGGGCCGCGTAAGAAACGGAGCCGTTTATTACGGCCTCGCCGCCGTCGGCGGGGCTAACCCCCGCCAGAATGTTGAGCAGCGTGGTTTTTCCGCAGCCATTGACCCCCGTTATAGCTATTCTTTCGCCTTCGTAAATTCTCAGGCTGCCGCATTCGAACAGCAGCCTGTCGCCGTAGTATTTTTTTATTTTATTCAAGCTTATTTTCAACATAAAAATCCCTCCCGGTAAATCCGGCAGGGATTTTATTTAAACGGATAAATATATATCGGACGCAAGACGGCGTCATGAATCGTATATATCGTTTTTTTAGAATATAGTCCCCGCCGGAAAAATAATCAGATGCGGCAAGCGCGAGCTGCGCCGCCGGCGTTTAATTTTAATTTTTCCGTTATTTTAAGGGCTATATTCTCATCTTGCCACCTTGCGCTTATTTATAATGCTCTAAATTTCGACCGGTTTTCAGTTTTATGTATTATATCAAATATTAACGCGTTTGTCAACCCGGGAACCCATAAGGAAAAATGAAAAAGCGGAGTTCATATTATAGTTACGGTTCCCTTATTTCCGTCCACTTTAATAAGCTGCCCGGTTTTAACCAACCCCGTTATGTTTTTTACGTTAACGACGGCCGGAATCCCGTATTCGCGGGCTATTATGCTCCCATGGCTCAAAGGGCCGCCCAGCTCGGTGACCAGCCCGGCCGCGTTTACAAAATACGGAGTCCAGCCGGGATCGGTGAAAGGCGCCACGAGTATCTCTTCGCCGTTTACGGTTTCCGCCGCTTCGGCGGATTTTACGACCCGCGCCCGGCCCGTGACGACGCCCGCGCTTACGGCGATTCCCTTATAGGCGACGCCGGCGTTTGCCGCAGCCGGCTCTTCATCGCGAACCGTTTTGCCGCGGATATTATCCCGGCCCGCAGGGTCGAAATCGCCGATTACCACCGAAGGCGGTTCGATTTTCTGGAAGCTTTCATATTCTTTTTTTCTGTCATTTATCGCCGCGGTAATTTCAGAAGAAGTTTTGCCACGGCTCATAAGCGATTCAAGCTCGCTCAAATCGACGAAAAATACGTCGCCTTCGTTTTTTAAAATCGACTTTGCCGAAAGGCGCCTTTCGCATTCGAGCAATATTTTTCGAATTATCGCGATCATCATTACGAGCCTGCTCTTATAGTTTTCGCGGAAAGTCAGGCCGCGTTTGGCCGTATCCGCAAGGAATTTCAGCAGCGGCTTAAAAGGATTATAATTCAGGCCTTTCCAGATACGCGACGCCTCCGAAATATTTACGGCGCGAAGTTTTTCGCAGCGGCGCAAGGCGCTTCCGGCGGGGCCCGCTGAAAGATAAGATTTAATCACCGAAAGAATATAATCCGGGATTTCGCTCCAGCGCGGGCAGGCAGCGTCGACTTCGCCCAAGGCGTGATGCCCGTGCGTTTTCATAAAGCGCGCGAAATTGGATAAAAACGTCAGGCCGGCGCCGCTCGATTTAAGGGCCGCTTCGGTTTCGGCAAAACTATGGCATTCAAGCAATAACGGAGCGACCCCCAGTTTTTCCGCGGCGGCAGCCAGTTTCAAAAGCTCGCGGCCGGCCTGCGCGCTGTCCATTCCTTTAGAGCATGACAGCAATATATTGGCCTTTTCGTTTCCCGCGAACGCATGCACAAGCGAGCTGGCGATCATGGCCGAAAGCACTACCGGCCATGATTTTTCCGTGGAACGCCGCAAAAGCTTCGCGAGATCATCGATAACCGCCAAAAGCGAACCGTCCGGATAATTTTTAAAATCGGCGCGCATATATTTTTCGACGGTCTCGATAAAATCCGGGGCCATCTCAAAACGCTTCGCCGATAAATTTTGCGAAACGAATCCGCAAGCCGTTCGCGGCAGGCTTAAAATAAGCTTCATATGGGAAAATTCCACGCCCGCGGCCGGCGAACTCTTTAATATTTCAAGCGCCCGCGCGAGCTCGTCGCAATCCCCTCCGAAAAGATCGGCGAAATTTTTCTTTAACGAAAACGTGGCCTTTTTTAATAAAGCGGCGGCGCAGTTCATATTTATATAAATTCTTCCGGCGACAAGCCCGAACGGCCTGGTTTTTTCGATATCGATTCCAAAATTATCCATAAAAGGCGCCAGAAGAGCTTTTATAAATTTTTCCGAAACGGCAAACGTCATAGGCGTTGCCGCAAAAGGAAAAAGCTCACCGGCATTGGATTTAGACCATATTATAGCGCCTTCGCTTTTAACCATAAATTATCTCCTTAATGAATTTCAAGCCTTTAATATCAGTTGATTTTTCCGGCCGTGTGTTATATAATGCAAACGATATCCGTTAAAACTATTTTTGCGCCGGAGGTAAATAAATGGCTAAAACCGCAGTAAAAACCAAATATAGCGCTCGCGATTTCAAAAACATTACATGGCACGACAACTTCATCCACTCCATACGCCTCGACGCCGAAAAATTCGCGCTCGAGCTCGACATAGATTTCATCCACGACTGGATCGCCGGCGATTCCGAGAATTACAGTTTTTTAATATCCCCCGCCACTCTTACTTTTCAAAACGTTTCAAACCTCAAAATAGATATCGACTGGAACGGCTGCTCTCTGGAAATGGCAATCGAAACCGTCGAAAGAACCAATCCGCGAAAAACCGCCAACGGCAAGCTCACCGAATACGACTGGGTAATAGCGCTCAACTGGCCGGAAGGCGGCGCCATTTCCTTCGCAGCCACGGGTTTCACCCAGCAATCCAGAAAAGAACCCGCGGTCTTCGACGAACAAAAAATCCCGGCCCGCAAAAGGACGGCCGCTTGATTCCGGAGCGTTTAACCGCGCTGTGAAACAGGCCCGGCGGCCTCTTTCGTGGTTTTTACCGAACGCCTCACGCATGGGAAAGCCGCGGAAAAGTAAAATCAAACGGAAAATTTTGCCCGCGGGGCCTTATGAAAAGCTTATAATCTTTTTCTTCGCAAACCCCTTTCAAGCCGGAAACGAAAAGATCTGGAGTAAACATAAAAACGGCTTTGCGCGCCCCGCCGTTTTTGATCGCCGCGCTTAAAACGGCCCGCGTATCGCAGGCGTTTCCGAATAAAACGTCATAAAGGTAAAGCGCGGCGTTTTCAGCCCTGCAAATAAGCGCCGTATCGGCCTGCTGGATATAATAAATATCATCGCTATAAAAATTAAGGCAGTAAAACATTATAAGGTGCGAATCGTTAGTGACGCCGAGTTTCGAGGAAACCGGCATCCTCTTATAGGCAAGCCTTTTTAATATTTCAAGGTCTTTTCCGTTTCTTATGTCCAGCTTTCGCCAATTCAAAGCCGCGTCTCCCCCGAAACTCGCCGGCTCGAAAATGAAAGAAGATTCCCGGGCTTCCCCGAAGCCGAAGCCGGGATAAAAGCCGTAAGCCGATTCATTGGCGAACAGATAAATAAAATCGCATTTCGAATCATATTCCGAAAGCACTATATTCATCAGATTCGAAGAAAGTCCACGCCCGCGATAATCCGGATGAGTCATAACCGTCCCTATTTGCACGGCCTTTTTAAATTCGCCGGCGAGCGTCAGGTCCATCATATTGACCGAAACGTTAGAAACCACCCTGTCGCCGTCAGCGAACGAAAAACAAACGTACCTTTCATTCCAGAAACCGGCTTTATACCAGGGTTCGAAATCTATGCCGAACACCTCCGCCGCCAGATCGTTAAAACTCGAGCGGTATTTTTCGATGTTTTTATAATCGCTTATCAACGTTAATTGGACGTTTTTTAATGTATTCATATTTTATAATATAACACGTCTTTCAATAAAAATCAATGCGACGGTTAAAAACTTTTCCCGTCTTTCCAGTCAAAAACATTTCGGCTTAAACGATTATAAATATGTCAAAACGCGATAAAAATTGACACCGCCTTATTTTTGTGATAAAATTCTTCAAAATATGTTTTTCAATTCGCACGGGCGCTCGCCCCTTAACCGCAGGAGGCTTCTAAAAACGGAGGTAATTAATGAGCATGTATAAAAATTTACGAATCGCCGCGGCTGCGCTTTTAGCCGCGGGCATGATATCCGCTTTCAACGTCTATTCGGAAGCGGCTGAAACTAAAGATCGGCCTGAAGTAAAAAGCTATAAATTACGCATTGCAAAAGATGAAATCACCGCGCCAAAGATAAAAAAAGAAAAAGAATCAGCCGCAAAGCCCGATTTGAATACTTTAAAAACGGCGGGATACGCCAATAAAACCACTGATGAAAATTTAATTATCGCAAGCGAATACGGCGTTACCATAATAAAAAACGATCCGAAAAAAGCGGAAGCGATATCCGAAACCACTCGCCACGGCAATCCTCGTAAAGCCAGATTTTCAATAGAAAACAGGGCCAGGTGGGAAGAGAACGGTTATAACACTACCGGAGGAAAGAACTTCAACAATTCGGCGTTTACGAACAGGACCCGCCTCAATTTTAAAATGGATCTGAACGAAAAAGGCTCCACGAATATTTTTTCGCAAAAAGCAGGCGCTTTCGGAAGAGACCCGCAAGACCGCGAAGGCGGCTTTAACGATAAAACCTTTATATTAGTCGTTCCCGGCAAAAAAGAATAGTTGAAGCGCCATGCCGTTCTTTTAAAGCTTCCGGCCCTTGATTTTGAAGCGCTTGACAAAGCGGTACGCATGATATATAATTTATTTGATGAAAAAATCAAAAATGCCGGAGGTATTACTATGAAAAAATTAGCGGTGATTTCGGGCTTCATATTCGCGATCTCGATGTTTAATATCTGCGCGGTCTTCGCCGGTGAAAACGATGTCAATCGAGAGCTCAGAAAGGGCAATTTCCGTCACATAAGCTATACGGCCGACGGCGAAAAGAAAGTCCAGAAAAATGCCGGAACCAGAGAAAGAACGCCTTTAATGCTGAGCATATCCAAACGCCAGCACAATCTGGCTAAAATTTTAATAGAAAAAGGCGCCGATATCAACGCCAAAGATTCTTCCGGCCAGACAGCTTTATTTTATGCGATAAACGCCGGCGATGCAAGAATAGCCAAACTGCTCATCGAGCGCGGCTCGGAAATAAACGCTTCAGACGCGAACGGCCGCACGCCGCTTTTACTGGCCATCCTTAAAAACAGGCCCGGCATAGCCAAACTCCTTATAGAAAAAGGCGCCGACGTCAACGCGCGTTTTTAATTTCACCATGGATAAAAACGAAAAGTTAAAAAACGATGACCATTATTTTATAAAAACCGCACGTCTCGGCTTCAGCGTCTGGAAAATCGAAGACCTTGACGGCGCTTTCGAAATATGGGGCGACGAAGAAGTTTCAAAACTCGTCGGAGGTCCTTTTTCACGAAACCAGGTCCGCGAAAGACTGCTGAAAGAAATCCAAAATCAGGCTTCTTATAAAATTCAATACTGGCCGATATTTCTTCTTGAAACCGGCGATCATATCGGCTGCTGCGGATTAAAACCTTACGACGCCGAAAAAAATATCCTCGAAACCGGATTTTATTTAAAACGAAAATACCAGGGCGCCGGGTATGCCAAAGAAGCCTCGCGCGCAGTCATAGAATATGCTTTTGAAACGCTCAAAGTTTCAGGCCTTTTTGCGGGACACCACCCTGACAACGAAGTATCTAAAAGCCTGTTGAAAAAGCTCGGCTTCGAAAGCGCCGGGCATGAATATTACGAGCCGACGGGGCTAT
>JAKPTH010000724.1 GCA_029571125.1 bacterium | reverse complement strand
GGCTGAATTCGGCCATAGAAGACATTTATACCAACGACGAGTTTAACTTTGAAACCGTATCGCTTTATTCGAAAAAACATTCTATATGCCCCTTCGAGTTTTCGCTCGATCTTTCGCTGCTGGCGGATGTAATCATATGCGATTACAATTACCTTTTCGATCCGCGCGTCTATCTGAGGAGGTATTTCGAGGAAGGGCCCGGCGATTATTGCTTTTTGATCGACGAGGCTCATAATCTCGTGGAACGCGCCCGCGAAATGTATTCGGCCGAACTTTCAGGCGAGCGCATCGCCGCGGTACGAAAGCAGCTCAGAAAAAACGCGCCCGCGCTTTATAAAAAATTCGCTAAACTCATAAAATTATTTAAGAATTTCAACTCGAGGTTTGGCGAAGATAAAGAGTTTATCGACGAGGCCTCTCCGCCGGAAGAGCTCATAACCGCCGTTTCGCACATAGCCGAAGCCATGAGAGAATATTTCGCCGGCGCGGAAGATAAAGACGACGTCTCGGAAGACGTTCTGGAAGCTTTTTTCGACTTCCTTTCGTTTATAAGGATTTCGGAGTTATATTCCGAAACTCATCTCACATGCTACTATAAAGAAAAATCTCATGCGCGCGTAAGGCTGTTCTGCCTGAACCCGGCGCCGCATATAGCCCGCGCGGTAAAACTCGGCCGGGCGGCCGTTTTCTTTTCGGCGACGCTGTCGCCGCTCGATTATTTTATTAAAATATTGGGAGGCGGCGGTAAAACTCCGCGAATGAAACTGGATTCCCCTTTCGATCCGGACAGGCTGTGCGTGCTTGCCGGCCTCAATATTCAAACAAGCTTCGCAAGGCGCGATCAAAGCTATCTTTCGATAGCCGCTCTGATAAGAGAAACGGCCGCGGCGAAGCGCGGAAATTATTTAGTGTTTTTTCCATCATACGTTTATCTGAACAATGTGTTAGAGGAACTGAACGCGTCACCGCCTGAAAATTACAGAATAATAGTCCAGCAATCTTCGATGAGCGAAGCCGAAAGGGAAAATTTTCTGGAAAATTTTTCCGGGGATTTTGAAACGCGCGGCGGCGTTATCGGGTTTGCCGTAATGGGAGGAGTTTTTGGCGAAGGCATAGATCTGTGCGGCGACAGGCTTTCGGGCGCGATAATCGTAGGCGTAGGGCTGCCGCAGGTTTCTAAGGAGCGCGAGCTGATAGCCAGATATTTCGAATCGAAAAACCTGTGCGGATTCGATTTCGCTTACGTATATCCCGGAATTAACCGCGTCCTGCAAGCCGCCGGCCGCGTCATAAGAACGGAAACCGACCGCGGTATAGTTTTTTTAATAGATTCGCGCTTCGGCGAACCCAGGTATAAAAAACTGCTGCCGGCCCACTGGAAAAGCTATGCGCCCGTGCGAACTCCCGGCGAAGCGAACTGCGTTTTGAAAAAATTCTGGTCGGAGCCTGAAAACGGACCGCCGGTTTGACGGTCCGGTCTTTCGGCGCTTATTCCGCGGCCTTGAAGTTGTATAAAGGCTTTATTGTTTTTATTATTTCGACGGAGTCTTTTATGTTTTCAATTATTTCCTCCATGGGTTTATAAGCCATGGGGGCTTCGTCTAGAGTAGATTTATTGAGCGTTGTCGTGTAGATGCCTTTCATCGAACGCTTGAACTCGTCCATGGTAAGGGCGTTCCTGGCGGCCGTTCTGCTCATTATCCGCCCCGCTCCGTGCGGAGCGGAAAAATTCCAGTCGGCATTTCCTTTGCCCGTGCAGATCAGGCTTCCGTCGTGCATGTTCATGGGTATCAAAACAGTTTCGTTTTTCCGGGCCGATATCGCGCCCTTTCTTAATATCATCGAATCGGTGTCTATATAATTGTGAATCGTTGTAAAACGCTCCGTCACCGGCAGTTTTAAAGCTTCGACTATGATGTCTGCCATGGCTTTTCTGTTCAGACCCGCATACGCCTGAATTATTTTCATGTCGTTTATGTAATCGTCGAAACTCGCGCCTTTTAAATACGCCAGAGATTTTATTATTTTAGGCGCCCGTGCCAGCCCGGCCGCGTCTTCGATTTCATCGAAACGTCCGGCTTCTTTGAGCTTTTGTGTTATTTCACGTCTCGCGGCGTCTATGCCGGTTAGTTCTTCATACGCTTTTTTCTGGTAATATTCGGCCGCTTCCTTTCCCAGATGCCTGCTGCCGCTGTGAACGATAATATATACGAACCCGTCGTCGTCGCGGGCGGCTTCGATAAAATGATTGCCGCCGCCGAGAGTGCCGACGCTCATTAGCGCCCTTCTGAGGTCCATATGTTTTTTGCACCTCAAGTTTTCGAGCCTTACGCCTTCGGAATAAGGATGAGCTTTAGAGCGTATATCGAAACCGGACGGTATATTTTGATATATTATCCTGTCGAGTTTTTCAAGGTCTATTTCCTTCGCGGCGAGCTTTAACGTTTCCATTCCGCAGCCGATATCTACGCCCACGAGGTTCGGCACGACCGTATTTCTAACGGTCATCGTGGTGCCTATGGTGCATCCAGCGCCCGCATGCACGTCGGGCATTATACGTATGACGCTTTTTTCGCAAAAGCCCTGGTCGCACAATTGTTTTATCTGTTCTCTCGCGCCGGCTTCGATATTGCCGGTGAAAACTTTTGCCGTATTATATTTTCCTCTGATTTCAATCATAGAGGGCTCCTTGATTTTTTATTTATGCCGTTAGAGCTTATTATATCATAAAATTTATTTACTTACACGATGATTTAATATATAATCTAACGAAATTATATTTTGCGATCCCGGATATAAGGCTTTGATTTTATGAATTTTTTAAATAAAGGACTGTTTAAAAAAATTATGCTTTCAGCGGTTTTGTTTTTTTTCATTTACATACATATAGAGCCTCATTTTTTAACCGTAAGACATTTGGAAATTGCCGTTCCCGAAGAATGCCGCGAATTCGACGGGAAAAAAATCGTATTTTTTTCCGATATTCATCACGGCCCGGATTTTTCCGTTAAAAGAATTAAAAATCTCGTTAAAACCGTAAATGAGCTGAATCCCGATATAATACTCGCCGGAGGCGATTATGTAAGCGGTTCCGCTTATATAGAAGAATGCTTCGGCGAACTGAAAGAATTAAAAGCGCCGCTGGGCAAATTCGGCGTGCTCGGAAACCACGACCATTGGGACGATGCTATAAAAACCAGGGAATGCATGAAAAACTCGGGAATTAAAAATATAGATAATTCTTCTGAATGGATAGAATCGGGCGGCGCCAGAATAAAAATCGGAGGCGTCGGCGATTTGTGGACCGACTTTCAGGATGTCGAAAAAACTTCGAGCGGCACGACCGAAAAGGACTTTGTGATACTTATTTCGCATAATCCCGATTATGCCGAAAAACTAGGTGAAGCCGGCGGGGTAATAGACCTTATGCTGAGCGGCCACACGCATGGAGGGCAGGGGACTTTTTTCGGCCTTTACGCGCCCGTGCTCCCTTCGGCCTTCGGCCAGAAATACCGAAGCGGGATCGCCTATAAGGGCCGAACGCAGGTGATAGTGAGCAAGGGCGTCGGCAATATCAGGCCCGCATGGCGTTTTTGCTGTCCGCCGGATATCCTGGCCTTAACTCTTAAGGCTCCGGATAAAAAGACTATACGTTAAGCCGTCCGTATGAAAAAAATTGTCAAAGCGTGATATCGATGATTAACGAAAAACTATTTTACGTTTATATTCTTGAATGCGAAAACGGTAATTATTATACCGGTTATACCGACGATATAATCAGGCGGTTTAACGCGCATAAAACCGGCGCTAAAACCGGCGCGAAATTTACGAAAAGCTTCAAACCGTCTAGAATTGCGGCGGCCTGGAAAATATCGGGCGGAAAAGGCCCGGCGATGAAAGTCGAGCATTTCATAAAAAAACAAAGGCGCGCCATAAAGCAAAACTTTATAGATAACCCGCAAACGCTTAAAGACGAATTTCTTAAAAAACAAAAAAACGTTTCGCAGATAGATATTGCCGCCTTGCTTCAAACCGAAATGATCAAGCCGGAAACCGCCGCCGTCAAAGACTGACGTAAAGTAAAACCCGGGACGTTAAATTTTGCCGTATAAAAAAGAGACCGCATTAAGCGGTCTCTTGAATTTTAAGCAATTATTTATTTTTTATGACTATTTTGCGTTAAGCTGCGCTTTGCCGGAGACGGCCTCGTATTCCGAGTAGGCGTTTTTGTATTCTTCCAGAGCGGCGCTTATATCGTTCGCGTTGGCGCTTTCGCCGTCTTTGGCGAGAAGATCGATATATTTGTTGTAAGACGCCATGTAGTTATCGTAGGCTTTTCTGACTTCGGGCGACTGGTCGCGGGTTTCGATGGC
>JAKPTH010000046.1 GCA_029571125.1 bacterium | reverse complement strand
ACCTCAAAGACGGCGGCAGCCGAGGAAATACAGATCTTACAGGCTTCGACCCGCTCAACTCGCTCCAAAAATTTTTCGTTTCCATAGGCTTCAAAAGCAAGAAAGACGTCACGCCGAACCAGCTTTACGGCGATATCAAACGCAAATACAGATACGGCAGCCAGGTTATCACAGAGCCCTACATCACGCCGGGGTCTCCGGGCGATAAAAACTCCTGGTATAACGGCCCTGTAGACGCCAAAGCCGAGCTCGACGCAAAATACCCCAAAGATAAAATCATAGGCGTTCTGGAGCCCTCGGTATATAAGCGCGTATCTCAAAAACAGCACGTCGCTTCAGACAACGTAACCTATAAAATAGGCAACAAGGAAGAATCGAAAAAAGTGAAAAAATATTACGGCTGGGGCCCGTGGCAGGCAGCTCCCCCGTCAAAAGGGCTTTTAGGTCCGATAAAAGATTTATTTAAAATAAAAACCGGCAAGCAGGCCGCTCTAGCCAATCCGTCTTACGCAATCCAGCTTAAAGGTTACGAATTCGTAGACGGCGACGTTCACATCGAAGGATACTACCAGGGACGCGGCGTAATCGTCGCCACAGGAAACATTTACATAGGAAACGAAGTGCTCAGGCATCCCGACGATCGCTCCGGAATAGCGGAATCCTATGAATACCCCGAAGGGACCTACGCCGAAAATTCCAGGCATAACGGCGCGTATAATTCCCTTCAGCTCGTGGCGCTCGGCACCAAACCGCCTTCATATCCCGGCGAAGAAAGCGGCAAGATCATCTTCCGTTCGACCAAAGACGATAAATTCGCCGAAAGCAACGTATTGAAATCATTATTCTCGACCCGCGATAAAAACATGGAAGCGCAGGTCTATTTATACGCCAAAAACGGCATCAAATCAGAATTCGGCGACGATTCGTGGTTCGGCAACGACATGAATAAAATGTACACGATCGTAAGGGGCAATCTGGTGGCCGAAAAAATAGGCGCCACCGACCAGGTGCAGTATCTTCCCGACGAAATGGCTTTGCTCGAAGACAAAGTATGGACTCAGATATTCGACGATCTCGCAAAGTCGCAGGATAAAATCGTCGTAGCGATAACGCCCAAAATAATAAGCTACACTCAGGACGCTATAAAGTAATAAAAGGTTGATTTTATGGAATCTAACAAGCCTATAGTATTCGTAGTCCTTATATTCGCCGTCATACTGACGAGCTATATAATAATCAAAACCATGGCGCCTTCGCGCGATCGCATGAAAAGCGAGTCGCGCCTGGTGAATATAAATGAGCTCGAAGAATCCTCCAAGGCTAAAAGTACGTCGAATAAAGCTTCGGGCTGGGGCGGCGGCTCCGGCGCATCCGCATCGCCAAGGCTTCTTACATACCAGCAGGCCGAAAACCATTTCGAAAGCTACTATCAGGAATACGAACAGCAGCAGCAAATACTTCAGGAATCCGAACAAAAACGGCGCGAATTCATCGCCGGCATGAACGGGCGCGCCGGACGCTATTTCAAAGACGGGCTGGACGCGGCCGGAAGGCAAAATTACGACGCGGCCATCGACGCTTTTCTGCTGGCGATAAAAGAAGAGCCTAACAACATGACCATAAGGCTTCTGGCTTTTAAAAAACTCGCCGCTCTTTACAAGCAGAAAAACGATGAACGCAAGTATTACGTTTCTACTTTCAAATACCTCGAAGTGCTTGAAAAAGTGGAAAAAAATCCAACCGAAGTAGAAGGCATTAGGCAGCTTAAGAGCGAAATCAAAGGCAAACTCGCTTCCCTTGGCGAATAAATAAACGAGCGGTGAATTAAGATGCATTTTATAAGAAACGGTTTCAATCCATATAAGTTAATACTTTACGCAAGAAAACGCGGGCGCGGAATCACTTTGCTCGAAATCCTCATGGCCATAGCCATTTTTTCATTTTCAATCATTCCCATAATAATGTTTTACCGCTATACCACTCAGGCAAACTTAAAGAGCGTCAACGCTCTTCACGCGGCAAACCTTGCGCTTACGAAACTCGAAGAGTATAAATTCGGCGGAGTCATCGCGCCGATGTCGCCGGCGGCCGAAGTTAAAAAATGGGGCGAGTACGAAAGGCTCCTCGAACTCATTAAAGAAGAATCGAACCCGGGAACCGACTGGTCGCCTTTCGCTCCCGCATGGAAAGTTTACGAGCGGTTCGAAGATTATGAAACGATACCTTATTTTCCCGATTTTAAAAGATACGTGCGCATCTCTTTCTTTCCCGAAGAAAAGCCCGATCCTGCCAAATATCCCGGCGGCTACTTTTCGCCCGAATACAAGCGCCTTATTTCAAGGATCCAGATATATGTAGAGGTCAAATGGGCCGAAGCTAAAATAGACCGAAACAACGCGCAGCGCGAAAAAAAATATACGCTTTATACCATCGTGACCAATAAAATCTATCAATAAATCCGAAATCTATAAAATAACCGGAACGGTTTTTAAGGAACATATCATGAGCAGAGCAAAATTGAACCTAAAATTCCATAACTTTATCTCACCGAGAAAAGCCTTTACTCTGGCCGAGCTTTTAATCGCGATCGCAGTTTTTTCGATATTTTTTACGATACTAATAGATTTTTTCATGGGCGGTCTCCGGCAGACCGACACCGCCAGCACCCAGGCCGATAACCTCCGCGACACCCGGCTGGTGCTTCTCAACTTCGAAAAAGACATAAGGGAAGCCATCGACATATTAAATTTCGACGATAACGACCGCTACACAAATATCCATATAAAACGTTATAAAACCAAGGACGTTAAAAAAGAAATCGAATACGTAATTTATACTCTTTACAAAGACAAGCAGGACGTAGGCGGCCTGACCATGCCTTTCGCGCTTTGCCGCAACGCGCTAAACGACGAGCCGCAGCCGACCGACGTAGCCATCGAACCGTTGATAAAAGGCGTCATGAAATCTTCGGGCCAGGTCGGAATAATCAAGAAAGCCGTAGAGCCCACTACCAACCGCGAAATTGAAACCGAAATAGCCGCATATAACATGCACTACGACCCTTCTTATCTCAACATCCCCTTCCTTTCCTACGAAGACAAGCAGAAAGAACGCGCGCGCTCCCGCTACAACGGCAAGTTCAACGGCGCGCCGCTCGGCTTCACTGACAAGAAAAAAATAGTCGCGATCGAAATCACTTTCATAACCAACGACCAGCACAATATAGTAAACGTTTACAGGTCTTTCATATATAACAGGAAATCTTTTTACGACAAGTTAACCGACGAAAATTTTTAAGGGGCTTAATACTTAAATGGCAGATAATGAAAACACGAACAACCTTTCCACCGAGGATTTTTCAGGCGAGGTAAATTCCTCGTCGCGGCGCAGCGAAGATTTTTTTTCTTATAATTATGCGCTTTCGCTCTTATCTAACGTAAATCACGAACTCAGGACTCCATCGGGCGCCATAACCGGCTATCTTCATCTCCTAGAAAACGCCGGGCTCGATCCTAAACAAAAAAAATTCATAGACCTTATAAGAAAAGCCAACGACAGAATCAATAAAATAATAGGCGGCGTTTCCGATTTTTGCGAATATAGCCGCGGCGAAGTTACGTTGTGCAAAGCAAAATTCGATATATCTAATTTACCCAGGCAGCTTTCGGCTTCGTTCGACGACAGCGCCCGGGAAGCGGGCTGCAGCTTATGTGTTCCGCACCTTCCCGTCGAGCCGCAGCTTGTTCACGGCGACGAGTACAAACTCAAACAGGCCCTCTCGCAAATACTTTCAACCGCCCTGGCCCACTCGAAAAATTCCGGCATCGTAATCGCGCTCGAAAAAAAAATGCGCGCCGGCAACGAAGCCGATTTCATGTTCACAGTCTCGTACGAAGGCATCCGGATGCGTGAAGATATCAGCGCGACGCTTTGCGGAAAAGCGCTTTCAAATATGGCCGTCGCGGACGAAATTATATTCAAGGTGATATATTCAAAAAAAATAATATCGGCCATGGGAGGCATTCTCGAATTTAACGAAAAAAAATCCGGCGGCATGTTTATACTTACCGTGCCTCTCGAGGTATGCGCGGTTCAGGAAACAGAAAAAAACGCGCCCGCGCAGGACTCCGCTGCCTCAATAAATTCAAAGCTGAACGAATTATCGGGCGCTTCTTTTCAAATATTGCTGGTAGAAGACAACTTCATCGGCAGAAAACTCATCAAAAACATCATAGAGAGCATAGGCTGGAAAATAGATATAGCCTGCGACGCTTTTGAAGGCCTTAAATATTTCGAGAGCCGCAAGTACGACCTTATTCTTCTCGACATCCAGCTTCCCGACATGAACGGATACGAATTCACTCAAAAAATACGCGCCGGCGAGGCCGAATGCGGCGGTCCCGAAACGCCGATCATAGCGGTCACCGCTTATTCGCTTCCGACGGACAGGGAAAAATGCTTTGCGGCGGGAATGAACGGATATATTTCCAAACCCATAAGCATCGAAAATTTTTATAACACCATAAACGACGTATTAAAAAAACACTTGAATAAAATGTCGCAGTAAGCATTTCAAGCCCACATTCGACGGCCCGGCCCGTTACGGTTTTACGCTTATTTTTGTTGACAACATCCATAAAATGGTATATAATATTATATAAATTATCCGTCTCGAAGAGCGCCACCCGGTCTTTGAGCTTGATGATTAATTTATTTAGAAAGTCGGTCAATATTATGACAACATACGGTCTGGACATCAATAAGCTGGTCGAAGAAAATAAAATTCCGGTTTCCGGCTCGAACCGCCACATCCATTTGAGCCCATCGGATTTAGAAATTCTTTTCGGTAAAGGTTATCAGCTCGCAAAAATGAAGGACCTCTCACAGCCCGGCCAGTTCGCGGCAAAGGAATGCGTTAAAATAAAGACCGATAAAGGCGAAAAAGATTCCATTAGAATCCTGGGGCCCGTCAGAGGAAAAACGCAGATAGAGCTTCTCGCTTCCGACTGCCACTCGCTCGGCCTCGCCATAGCCGTCAGGGATTCCGGCGACATCGCCTCTACGCCAGGCTTAGAAATCATAGGCCCCGCCGGCAGCGTAAAAATAAAAGAAGGCGTTATAGTGGCCGCACGTCATATACATATGCACACTGGCGAAGCCAGGGCGTTCGGCTACAAAGATAAAGACCGCGTTTCGGTCAGAATAGACGGGCCGCGCAGCACGACTTTCCACAACGTACTGATCAGGGTTCACGACGAATACGCTCTCGACATGCACATAGACCTGGACGAAATCAACGCCTGCAATATTAAAAACGGCGATCTCGCCCAGATAATCAGATAAAACCGGATTAGCCTAAAAATTATAAAGGGTGATTGAATTGATAATCGGAAAAATAGCCGGAACCATAGTCGCCACCAGAAAAGACGAAGGCCTCAGCGGAATGAAACTCTTGATCGTCCAGCAATACAGCGTGGAATTAAAGCCCACGTCAAATTACCTTGTGGCAGTCGACGCGGTCGGCGCGGGCGCCGATGAGTTCGTCCTCGTCGTTTCGGGTTCATCCGCCAGGGCGACCAAACGCACGGAAGGCAAACCCGTCGACGCATCCATAGTCGGCATTATCGATTCGCTGTATTTAAAAGAAAATAAAAGCGATAAAAAATTGCTTTAAATTACGCTTCATGCGGGCGCCGCCAGGGCGCGCTGTATTTAAAATTTCTAATTTTATTTTATGAAAGCGAGGGCTTTAAATGTTCGCAGATGAGCACCAGATAAAAAAAATAGTCGAGGACGTAATTAAAAAAATCAACACCACGGGTATCAGCTCGGCCTACGATCTGAACACCCAGAACCACTCTTCGGCGCACGGCATTTTTAACACGGTCGAAGACGCGGTCAGGGCCGCGTCGCTCGCATACCGCGAATATAAAAAAGTGCCCCTCCAGAAAAGATATGAAATTATTAAAGCCATGCGCGATGCGGCGGTCAGAAACGCCGAAGTAATGGCGCGCGATGCTCATGAAGAAACTAAAATGGGCCGCGTAGCCGACAAGGTC
>JAKPTH010000723.1 GCA_029571125.1 bacterium | reverse complement strand
TAACTAATGGAATGGCAAAAGCCTTTTCGCGAAAGATAAGCGAAAGGTTTTTATGCTTTCCTGTTTCTTTTTTATCGATAAGAAATTTTATATCTTTTAAGCTCATATCCGCACCATAACTTTCTTTTCGCCGTTTTTCGGCGCACACAGCTATTGAAGAGCGCCTGAAAGCTTCGCCTTTCTGGTCAATAAAACGAACTTTCGTTTTTTATCGTTGAAAACGACTTCGCCCTTATCGCGCCAGGACATTCTCAATTTGATAGTTTTCATAAGCACGATTCCGGCGTTACCTCCGACAAAAGTCGTGGCTTTTTTATTTTTCATGCTGTGGTCCATCTTGGCTATACCGTCGTTGCCGGTTACCTTCTGGTTTGACGGCCAGGCGGGAGGCGTATTTTTAAACTGCACGAACGACATATCCATATCGTCGGCCTTTATATCTTTGATTTCAAATTCAAATTTATAATCGACGTTATTAACCGTAATTATTCCGCCGCTGGTATTTCCTGAAATAGTAGCTCCGGCTATATCGAGATTGATAAGGCTTCCGGTAGCCTGAACGCCGACGGTCAACTTGGTAACATCGACATTATCGAATTCTACGTTGTTTAAAACCTGCTCCAGTATATTCTTAGCTATGGATTCGGCGGTAAGTTCGAAATCCATCTGGTGCGTCTTTTTTGATGTACTGAAAATAACCGAAGCCACTGGCATAAAAGCGAAAGCGAATATAGCCGTGGCAATAAGTATTTCCACGAACGTAACTCCGGCGCCGTTTTTTCTGAAGCAATATAAAATATTCATAATACCGAATATACCTCTCGTCCCGTTTTTATGCCTGACATTTACATAGCGACCGCTTCTACCTGAAGAGGTATTTCTATGTCTTCGGGTAGTATCGTTTTAGGATAAGAAGGATGCGCGCACTCGATCGAAATTTTAAGAGTCTTTTTGCCTTCTATATTGTCTATAAGCTTAGCCTCGTATTTAATTACGTTTTCTATGAGCACTACTTTTTTTGTGTCTTCGGTGCTCACGTCCGGGCGCGAAGCCCCCATTTCAACGGTTTTGGTGTACACCAGCCGGGATGTTTTTCCGTCAGGCCCCAGGTCGCATTTGAGTTCGGCCTTTACTATTTTAGGATCGACCGCGGCCGGTTCGCGCGGCGTGAAATTACGGCCCGGCGAGCATATAAAAAAGGTCAAAAGATCGGTTTGCGTGGCGCGAGGATCGATGGCGCCCGATTTATATTTAAGCTTCCACTGGCCCGACGCGGTATCTACTTCCGTCTTGTTTGGAAAAATAATGGTTTTATAAGACGCGCCCAGAATGTCTTTCTGCAGTTGCTTGATGGTAATCCTCATGCGGCTCTGCGTTCCGGCCTTCCAGCTGCCGATATCCACGGTAACTACCGTTTTTGAAAAAAGCGAATAAAGCCCGTTGAGCAACAGGGCGAGCACCGCCATGGCGATCAGGACTTCGACGAGGGAAAAGGCTTTATTTGAATGATTTGTAATAACTTTTTTTTGAATTTTGTTTTTATAGTACACTTTTTTACACTTTCTTTTTATTGCTTATTACCTACAGATTATTTAATCACTTTCCGGCGGCTTCGTTAATCAATCTTATCACACTCTGGCTTTTTCCGGCTTTTGCATAATCAAGAACACTCGTATCTTTGATATCTTTTAAGTCAAGCCTGGCTCCATGTTTAATAAGTTCTTCGACCAAATCGGCTTTACCGCCTAAAGCAGCCGTCATTAACATTGTTTGACCTAATTCATTAATGCTGTTGACGTCGATATTATTTTTTTCTATTAGCTTCATTATAGTTTCCTTTTTTGAATGAGCGCAAAACCCTATTAAATCTTTAGCGGACATAACTGCATCTACGGGAGGATTATAAGGATCGTCCTTATTGAAAATTTTTTCAAATTCAGTTTTTTCAATCTCCGGAACATTGGCATCGGAAACAGCAGCGACAGGAGTTTCGGTATTTTCGACTTTTGGTTTGACCGGAACTGCAGGTGCAGATTTGGCCGCTACAGAAACTTCCGAAGTTTTATTCTGCGCAACGGTTTTAACTTCAGTTACTATTGGCGCTTCAACAGCTTTTGGAGCTTTTTGCAGTTCGTATTCGTACTTACGCCATGAATTTGCTGTACCGGCAGCGTTATAACCGATCGATTCGGTTAATAACCCTTTCTGATCATAGTTGTTTATCTTTTTACCGGCGAATTTATTGTTTTTGTCGTATGTAACGGCTTCAATCAAATTACCGGCCTTATCGTAATTATAAACATAGCGGCCGTTAAAATTATTTGCCGCATCATAACTTAAAGCTTCTATTCTGTTGCCTGCATTATCATATTTATTAGAACTCTTGCCAAGCAATTTACCGGTTTTATCATATAAAACCTGCTCAGATACGTTATAAAATTTATCCGGTTTTGATATGCGTCTATATACAAGAACATTTCCAGCATTATAAAACTGCTCTTCAATTAAAAATTCGTTGCCTGGATCATATTTATTTACGCACTTCTGTTTTATCTCGCCGGAAGCTCCAAATTCGGTAAAAGAAGATTCATTATTTTTTGAATCGTAGGTATATTCAATTTTCTTTATTTGTTTTTCTTCGTTGTCCAGCTCTACTAAGGAAATTTTATTGCCATTTTCATCGAAAGACTGAACCGATTTTTTCTTTTGCGAATTTGTTTTAGGAAAAAACAAAAACTCGTTCATCACGGAAATTTTATTATTTTTCATTTTGAGCCGTTCTTTTTCTAAAGCCTTATTTTTTGAAAAAGCGGTTCCATAAACTATCAACGAAAAAACTATGACTGCAAATATTAAAATACTCTTTTTAGGAGTCATAAATAAAATTCCCTTCCATAAAATACCCTTAAATTTTTTACTCAGTTCTCTTCTCGTTCTTTTCTATGGTCAGTATCTTCATGTCGAGCGGCGCAACGTAAAGCCAGAGTTTGAATTTTCTTTTGTTTCCAGCCTGGTCAATCACGCCGTACGCGACGGATATTTCTTTATCACCGTTTGGCAATGCGTTTCCATCCCATTTACGATTAGGGTTATTGAACGAAAGATCGGGATATTTGAAAAAACTTCCGTTTTTGTACATTTGATTGAAAACAGCCACATCGGCATAAGTTTCATCTTTTATCAGCCATGAGCTGTATCCCTTGCTTATAAAATCGTCCGGGAATTCAGGGTTTCTTTCATTATCGGAATCGAAGTCAAGCGCGGTAAGGCCTTTATACCAATCTTCCTTTTTGACCTGTGCCGTATCTTTTTTCACTCTCTGACCGTCGATGTTATCATGAGCGAACCATGTTACAAAATTAGACTTTTTAGTGTCGTTTCTCATATCCTGATGTGTCATTTCAAGTTTTGTATCTTCGGCGGTTCCGTAAGGCGCCATGGAGTCCTGCATTGAATCAGGGAACGTGCCTTCAAAATCTTTGCCTTCCCATATTCTTCCCGCATTAGGAGACGTATTTAAAAGCAGCTGCACGTCTTTAAATTCCCACAATTTTTCATTATCGTCATTAAGCGAGAAAGGCGCTCTCGGGGTTTTATGCGAATCCCTTATTTTATAATTGAATTTATCATTATCCACCAGCGCCCAGTTTTTGCCTTCGGCCGAAACAAGATCTTTGTAGCAGGCCAGAGTGCTAAGGTCGTTTATTTTATATACTTTTCTAACGGTACCGCGAACCGTGTCGATAATTTTTAAACCGACATTCGGTTTAATAGTGTCTTTTGTTTCAACGCGGCCCCACATTTGAAAGTTTTCAACAACAGAAGCGCCTGCTTCAC
>JAKPTH010000692.1 GCA_029571125.1 bacterium | reverse complement strand
CCAGATTTTTTACTTTGGAAGAATCCGCAACATATTTTGCGCCAAGAACTGAGGTATAGAAAGGCTTTTCCTTGAGCTCATATCCGATATCCTGGCCGGTCAGCAAAAGCGAACCGCCCGCGTTGAGATAAGCGGTAAGTGAGTTCTGATCTTTTTCGGTAAGAGTTTTGCTGGAATCCGCGCCCGTGAACCATATCACGAGAGGATACTGAATCAGAAGATCGCTCGTGACTTCGTCGGCTACGGAAACGTCGTAATAAGTGTAAGACAGCTTCAACGCTTCAAGCGCGGTTTTGTAATACTTTGCGATTTTCGCCGAATCCGAAGCGTCCGCCACGAGAAGCACAGGCGGCAGAGGCTGAAGTTCGAATTTAACGTTTACCGGAGCGCCGCCGAGCGAGACCGCGGCGAATTCGATCTTATATTTAAAAGCGGCGACTTTAAGTTTATAATCTCCCGCAGGAACCGATAATATGAATTTTCCGGTTTTGGGATCGGTCTGAACCTGCTGTACCGGAGCATCGGTTACATAAACGGAAGCGGAAACCGGAAGCTGCGTGTCTTTATCGGTTACGACGCCTATGATGTTGCTCAAAGGCGCCTTGCTCATAACGACGGTTTTATTGTAAACGCCGTCTTTTTCGACGGTAATTCCGAAAGACTCGGTGATATAGCCGAAGCAGGAAATTTTTACTTTATAAGTGCCAGCTTCGAGCGTTGTTTTGGCCGTGCCGTCGCCTTTGGTTTCAAATTTAATGCCGTCGTTGATTTCCACTTTCGCGACGAGCGGATTGTTGTCGGGACTCGTGACTTTAAGGGTAAGCGCTCCTGAATTTAAAACCCTCGTAACCGCCTGATACGCGTCGATGCGGCAGGAGCCGAAAACGTTGTCTTTGCCGGGATCGCCGAGATCTTTTCCGGTGGTTTCGAGTATCTGCGTTATTTCGTCGATGGTAAGTTCGGGTTTCGCCTGGTATAAAAGGGTTATAACACCGGCTACCAGAGGAGTCGCCATGGATGTTCCGGATTTAGAACCCCATTTTCCGCCGGGAACCGCCGAATAAATGTTTTCGCCGGGCGCGGAAACGTCGGGCTTGATGTAAGTGACGCCGTCCCAGGCCACGGGGCCGCGCGAAGAGAAAGAAGCTATCTTGTCGGCGCTGGTGGAAGCCCCTACCGCTACCGAATGAGGGAAGCCGCCGGGAGTGCCTACAGTTTTAGGAGAAGGGCCTGAATTGCCGGCGGCGAACAGCGGATATATGTTTGCGGCGCGCCAGTTGTAAACTACGTCCCAGTATGTTTTCGACATTTGCGAAGATCCCCACGAATTCGAGACGAGACGAGGCACGTCGTTGGTGTTGGGATTGCCGTCGGGGTCCATTATCCACTGCATCGCCTTTAAAATCCCGTCGTCCTGCGCGCTGCCGTTCCTATCGAAAACCTTCGCCACGGCGATAGTTGCGCGCGGCGCGGCGCCTATAAATTTTCCGGAAGCGTTGCCGCCGAGGATGGTTCCGACGGTATGAGTGCCGTGGCCCTGATCGTCGTAAGCGACGTCGTTATTTCCCGATATGAAATCGCGGAAAGCGTAAATTTTACCGATGCAATCGGGATGGCTGGCCTCGCATCCGGTATCGATATGGCCTATCAAGACGCCTTCGCCGCGGAGGTTATACTTTTCCCATACGGCCGGAACGTTTATCAGATCGATGTTCCATTCGTTGCCGGAAGCTTTGTTGACGCCGGTCTGATAGTGAGCGTCAACGGGCTCGATAAGCTGAACTTTTGAATTAAGCCACACGCTGTCCACTTCTTCACGCGCCGATAATAAATCGAGCGTGGCGCGGTCGCATTTTACGACCAGAGCGTTGGTTATCCAGAGAGATTCGTAAGAAACTTCTTTGCCGAGCGATTTTATAAAATCGATAATGGAGCGCTGCGATATACGCGCATGGTTTTCAAGGGCGCGTTTGACGTAATTGGCGCGGACCGTTTCACGCGGCATGCTTTTAAAAACGACCTGCGATTTGAGTCTGAAAATAGCCGAAACTTTACTCTGCTCGCCTCTTTTCTTAAATTCTTCATATATCCTTTTGTCAACGCTCGCGGCGCCCGCGGCGGAAGAGTAAATTAAAACAAACGCTATGGCAACGGAAATCAACCAGTTAAACTTCATTCTCATTACTACCCCCTGATTTATTTAATTGTTTTGCTTTTTTCGCCATCGTTAAGCGGCTTAACGTTAAAATATTTAGCCGCCGCGCCGTGGATTTTAAGGTCTTTTATGCCGCTTAAAAGTTTCGACGCGCTTTCTTTGGAAATGTATTGAACCTTGCCGTGCCTGGTGCCGTCGGTCGTGCTGAAATCCGGAAGCGAGTAAATTGTATTTAAAAACAGTTCGACGCTCTCGTCGGAAGCTTTTGCCGAAGTGAACAGCACGGCGAAAGTGGCTATCGTAGATATCGGTTTTTCGTTTGAATAAGTCTGGACGGGTATTTCATAAGGCACGAAACCTCTTATGGAATCGGACGCTTTATTTTTCAGTTCGTCCGGCAGGCCGATGACCCGCGCGCCCTTCACTCTGGAAATGGAGTTATTGATAACGGCCGCGGGCATGCCTATGACGGAAAAAAAACCGTCTATCTGGCCGTCGCCGAAATGCTTTTCGGTATCGCCCATATTTAGATTGACCCTTTTCACCGAATTTGAAAGGCCGGCGATTTCGAGCAGCTGCGAAGAATTCTGGAAAACGCCGGACCCGGGCAGGTGAGTGGAAATGAATTTATCTTTAAAATCCTGTATTTTACCGATTCCGCCGCTGCCTACTATAGTGAAAACCTCTGGAAATAATACTGTGACGACCGCCAGTTCTTCGCGCCTGACGCCGTTAAATTCTCCGGCTCCGCTGCCCGCGCGTAAAAGCATATCGAGCTGGCTGAATCCGAAATCGAGGGTTTTATCGGAAACGAAAGTGATATTGTCGAGCGCGCCGTTTGTCGAGCGGCATATAACATTGTGCTTTTTATTGGTGAGGTTGATGACTTTTTCGATTCGCTTTCCGCAATAGAAATATAACCCGCGAGGATCTCCGGTTCCGAAAGTTATAATCGATTTTTCACCGCCGCGCTTAACGCCGGAAGCGTCATCGGTTTCGGAAGCGATTGCGGCCGATAAAGACGCGGCCAGGGCCGCTATGAGAAATGCCAGTTTAATGATCCGTTTCAATTAAATCACCTTTATATCTTTAATTTATATAGATGGTAATTTTACATAAAAATCGGCGATATGTCAAATAAAATATTGACGAGCGTTTACGGCCAAAAAAAAAGCCTCGGATAAAAGAGCCATAGTCGTTTGACATTTCTTCGGGGCTGTGTTAAAATAAACACGAAGCGAGAGCATTTTTAATGATTATGTTTAAAAAAAACGAAACTTATATTTTTATAATAACCACGCTTATAGTCTGCGTTTCATTTATTTTCAACTACTTCGAACCTCTCGAAGTCAAGACGCAGGATTACCGTTTTAAGCGCAATATCAACCAGCGCGTTTCAGACAACGTCATTTTAATAAACATCACCAACGAAGACGTAGAAAATTACGGTCCCTGGCCGTTCAAGCGCTCCGTGCACGCAAAAATAGTCGATTTCTTAAAAGAAGCCGGGGCCGCGGTCATCGGTTTCGATATAATATTTTCCGCGAAGTCAGAATACGCCTCCGACGACGAAGCTTTCGCCGCCTCTCTGCGCGCCGCCGGCAACGTGGTTCTGGCCAACCGTTTCGTTCAATCGGAAGAGATGCTGGACACTAAAACGTTCGTAGAAAAATATACCATCGACGACTCGCACGCCGATTTTAAAAAAGCTTCTCTGGCGGTCGGTTTTGTAAACGTAGATTTTGAAAATTTAAATCCGGACGGCGTCATAAGAAACGTCGAGCTCATCAAAGAAATAGGCGGCACACGCGAAATATCGCTTTCGCTGAAGCTCGCCCTTGAACTTTTAAAATATAAATCCGGCGGGGCGTTAGAAATTAAAAATTACGGCGGTTATATAATGGCCGGCCTTCATAAGGTTCCCATATTCAATTACTATACGTTGTCGAAGTTCTCCGTAAAAAAGAGCGACGCTTATTTGATCAAATTCAACGGCAACTCCAAAACAGGACTTTTTCCTTCGTTTTCATACACCGACATATTGAATCCGTCCGGTCAAACTTTGCCTAAATCTTTTTTCAAGGGAAAGGCGGTCATAATAGGAGCGCAGTCCGAACTCCTGCCCGATATAAAGCTGAGCCCGCTCGGAACGATTCCCGGAATGGAAATCAACGCCCAGATCGTCGATAATATAATTAACGAAGATTTCGTAATCAGGCCGGGAAGATTTTTAAGTTCGCTGATCGTAATATTGCTCGGCGCTCTTACTTTTTACTTTCTCGTCAGGACGGAGCCGGACTTTTTCGATATGGTTTATCTGAGCGTTTTTATTGCCGCCGTAGCTTCGGCCGCATATATCATGTACTCTCAGCTTACCATACTTCTCGAGCTCGTCGCTCCGCTGGCCGAAATACTTGTTTTATTCATACTCACCAGATTTTACCAGCTTTTTATAAAAGTCCACCTGACCAATATAGACCTGACCGTTTCCAACCGAAAACTGGAGCAGAAGGTCGCCGAATTATCAGCCCTTTACGATATTTCCCGAACCATTACAACGATAAGCGACATGAACGCTCTTTTCAAGGTCATACTTGAAAAGACCATAAACATAGTAAACGCCGGGCACGGTTTTATCATGATGACCGACGAGGAAGACGGAGCTTTTAAAAACCGTATAGCCCTTTCAGACGAAGCGGCTGTCATAAAAAACTTAGAGCCTCTTTATTCGAGCGTCTTAAAAGATAAGAAATCGGTAATATATAACATTTCTGGCGACCGTTCCGCGAAAGCGGACGGATTGTTTTCGGCCAATCCAGATCTGAAGTCTATAATGGCCATACCGCTCACAACCTATAAGGGCGACCTCGCGGGCGTAATAATTCTTGCCAATAAAAAAGACGGCGAAATTTTCAACGAAAACGACATACAGCTTACTTCGGTTATAGCCACCCAGGCCGGTTTTGCCATCGAAAACGCCAACCTTTACCAGCTGGCGGTATTCGACAGCCTAACGTCTCTTTATGTACGCCGTTATTTTCTGGGAGTGGTCGGAAAGGAATTCAAGAGAGTCCGCCGCTACGGCGGAAGCCTGAGCGTGCTTATGACCGATATCGACCATTTCAAGAAGTTCAACGACACTTACGGCCATCAAATAGGCGACCTGGTGCTCAGGTCCGTCGCCGGCGTGGTCAGAAAATCGGTGCGCGAAACGGATATCGCCGCCCGTTACGGGGGAGAAGAATTCATTATGCTGCTTCCGGAAACCGACCCGCCCGGGGCCATGATATTCGCGGAACGCCTCAGAAAATCCATCGAAGACAGCGTTTTTGAATCGGAGCGCGGAGGACTGAAGGTCAACATTTCGATCGGGATATCCTCTTGCGTGGTGAACCGCAACGATAAAACCGCCAATA
>JAKPTH010000678.1 GCA_029571125.1 bacterium | reverse complement strand
AACGGCACGGTGTTTCCAATGGTTGTTACCCTGGCCGGGCTCTCTTTTACAGGAGTTTTGTTATTAATAACTGAAAGGCTATACACGGCAAGGCAAAAATCGTTATAGGCCTTGCTCTTTTTTTATGTGAAATCGATATTAACTAAAGGTTATTCCCTGCGGCGTTTAGCGGCGCTGCGGGATAAACGGAATCAAAGGCGCGAATATTATTTTATAAGCGTTTGAAACCGGGTCGTTTATCACGATTCGCCCTTCGATGCGACAGTCTATCGGCTGCGGCAGCGATTTAATATAGCCGATAACCGCGTCGCTGATTTTTATTATTGCGCCGGCATCCTGTTTTTTAGAAGCGAATATTGAATGGCCGTCGCCGCCCGAGGCTATATATTCGCTCATGGCTACTTTATATGTGCGCGAGCCGTTTATTGCAACGCCGTTAAGCGCGGCCGAAATGAAAGCGTGGTTTTCATAAATTACTTTCATGCCTTTAGAAAATTGAAGGAAGCCGCCCCAGTCGCCGTCATAGCGCGAAGCGGTCATTTTGAAATCTTCGATAAGTTCGGCGCCGCTTAATTCTATTGTAACGACGGGATTGTCATAAGGCGCCGCCGTATAGATGTTTTCATAGGTAATGTCGGGGCCGGTTATTGTTTCCCTGAAATTGCCTCCGTTGATTAAGGCTATGTCGGCGTTTGTGAGGTTTTTAATGGCGTCGGCGAAAAGATTGCCCAGATTGGTTTCGCTTTTGCGGTTATCCGCCGTATTGCCGTTTAAAACATTGGCCGTGGAAGCGAATTTAACTTTAACGTTTTCGCCGATCTGTTTTTCGTAAACGCTTACTATGGATTCGACAAGCGGATCGGGGTTTATATCTTCGCCGATATAAGCCAGGCCGCCGCTTTCATAAATATAACGTGGCGCGCCGGCTAAGCGCAGATCTTTAGGGCATACTTTAAGGTTTAAATTGCCGAGGTATTTCAAATAAGCTCCAGTCTGGGCCACCATACAAATTCCGCCCTTATTTTTAACGGCGACGGGCGCGGGCACTTCGGTATGCGAATGCCCGCCTATTATGATATCGACTTCTTCGATTTCAGAAGCTAATTTAAGGTCTTCGTTATATCCGATATGCGTCAGGGCTATTATTAAATCTACGCCGCTTCTTAATTCGACCGCGTACTGTTTTAAAATCATAGCCGGTTCGTTAACCGTTATATCACTTGACAATTTAGGATTGTTCGAAGTTATTTCCGGCGTATCGATGCCTATTATAGCTATTTTAAGGCCGTTTTTATCGATAATGGCATAAGGTTTCACTAACGCACCAGCGGAAGGATTGGTTTTGAAATTTATGTTGGCGGTAAGCACCGGAAATGAAGCTTTTGAGTAATAATTGAATAAAGAGTCGACGCCGCCGTCGAATTCATGATTGCCGAGGCAGAGGGCGTCTAAGCCTACGGCGTTGAAAGTTTCTATATCGGCGGCGCCGTGGAAGAAGTTATAAAAAAGCGTTCCCTGCACTAGATCGCCTGCGGCCAGAACAAGCGATTCGCCGGAGCACGCCTTATTTAAAAGCGTTTTTAATCGCGCCGCCCCGCCGTAATATTTTTTAGTCGCGCCGTCTTTGGTCTGGGTTAAATAAGAATGGGCGTCGTTTATATGATATATGGACAAATTTTTATACGGCCCGGAAACGCTCTGCGCGCCGTCGTCGAAAACGCAGGATATCGAAAATAAAATTACGGCAAGAATAAAGAAAATTGAATATAGTCCGGCCCTGTTTTTGCGCAAATCCTTTTTAGATATAATGTTGTTTTTCAAATATCGTCTCCTGAATTTAATTTGAATTTTTATGAACGAATTACATTTTTCATTATATCACAGACTTTTTAGCTTTTCAATGCATGC
>JAKPTH010000667.1 GCA_029571125.1 bacterium | reverse complement strand
CCATGGATGGGCGAGAAGAGCCGAGCACGAGCGGCAAAAATCCCGGAGGGATTTTTGAACGAGTCCCCGAAAAAATTTGTCTGGCGCCCTGCCCACAACTACCCGCTTAAATTTTAAAAGTTCTTGTTTAATATTTAATTGATCTTAATAAAAATTTAAAGGCTGCATCCATGTCTGTCGGGCAAGAAGCTTATCTGAAGCCACGGACGGCAACGGCGTGCGGCAGCCGAGCACGAGCGGCAAAAATCCCGGAGGGATTTTTGAACGAGTCCCCGAAAAAATTTGTCTGGCGCCCTGTCCACAACTGCCCGCTTAAATTTTAAAAGTTCCTGTTTTAAGTTGTAAAAGTGACCATATAAAATCTCAAGAGCTGCATCCATGTCTGTCGAAGAAGCTAATCTGGAGATATGGATGAGCGAGAAGTCTGGGCACGGACGCCCTAATGCCGCACGCGCCCTGCCTTAAACTGCCCGCTAAAATGCAAAAGAACTATTTTTAAAAGCTTTGTAAAATAAAACGAGGAGAAAGAATGAAATTAAATTTCTCTTTCCCCTCGAATCTTATTCTTTGCTGAACTTTTTTAAATAAATTACAGCCTTAAACTGCTTGTTAAAAAATCCTGTTGTCGAAATATTCGGATACCGATTCAAGATTGCCCTGGCCGTTCATTACTTTTGCTATGGCAGCCTGCTTTGCTTTTTCTACAAGCGCCCTGTAAGCAACTTGCGAGCCGCTATCTGAAACGCTTATTTTTGCGATGATAGAATCGATATTCGAAAAATTATGCTCGAGAATTTCGTCCGCCAGCCTCTCGGCATATGCGTCTTCTGAAACTGCTCTGAATTTTTTGACGGAAAGAATACGGCCGCTTCTTACGTTAATAGTGTAAAGGGCGCATTCGTTGATTACTTTGTTCGTGATTTTTTCGTAGATAGCCAGAGTTACCGCGTAATTGCCGTTTTCTTCAACGACTTTGACCACGCGCAGGCCGAGCTCGGGAATCATAATTTCACCGTGCTGTTTGATATAATCGCAATAGGCGATCTTGGCGGCTTCGCGTTCCGTTATTTTAAAACTGCCGGACTGCTCGGAGTTCTGAACTTGTGCGGCCGCATTATTAAGACTGAAGCCGAAAATGAGAAATACCAGAATGGATAAAAGCAGCGTTTTTTTCATGAGACTCACCGGTCTTTTTATTTACTTAAGAAATACATACTACATACTGCCTTTATTTCCAAATTATTATATAAGCATTTTTCGTGCCAATCAAACATAAAGAAAAATGCATGTAAAGATGCGAAAATTTTCGTTTTTACATCTTTACATGCAGTGGAATGGACGGTGATTGAAAAAATGTCAGGAAACCTGGTTCTTAATTTTCTTTCGCCGCTATTTCTCGTCCGAGTTTTATTATTTCATCAAGTGTATTTTTAGGAACCTTATAATAGCGGTTTTTTTCATCACAGCGAACATACGGAGCGGTATCGTATTTTGAAGGGATTAAAAAAACCGATTCTGTTCTGCCGCTGAAAGTCAGTCCGAGTTTTACTTCGTACGTGGCTTTTTCAAAACCTGAAGTTATGTCCACCGGGGCGGGTTCTTCGGCGATATGCTCTATCGGTGCTTGCTGCAGGGATTGAACTAAGCTTTCGACTTTGGCCGAATCGGCAGCGATATTTACTTCGGCGCTGCCGCGGCGGTTGATCTTCCATTCGCTGCCTGATTTTTTGAGTTCGACCGCGATGGTATCGCCGGGAATGAGCTTGATTTCGTTGACGTTATTCGCTTTTATGTCAAGGCATTTTTTAGGCGCGAAATCAGCCGCTTTTTTGATTAAGTCCTGTTTGATATTTTTGTTGATTAAAAGCAGTTCTTTTTTATAATTTGTTTTCACGAAACAGTTCGACTGGTTGAGCGGATGATTGCGGCCTATAGATATTTTAACTCCGTTTTCGGCGGTATTTGCGCTGGCGAAACTCAGCGTTATTTCGCCTGTGCCGTTCTGCACCGAGGCTTCGCCGTATTCGTCTGAATTTTCATCTATAGCCGCCGCGGCGCGAGCCGAATTGATTTTATTAAGCATTTCGTCTACCACTTCGCTGTTTACGCGCGATTTTTTTTCGTCGGCCGCGTACCAGAAATCGTGGTCTTTTTTAAACAGGTAAACTTCTTTCGAAGCAGGGTATGAAACTTCAAAAGATGTTATGGCGGCTGGATTAATGCCGGAAAGTTTTTTGTCGCGATAGTCGAAGACGGCTTTCATAGAATCGTTCAAAAGCTTCGATTCGACGAGCGTTACGGTTTTAGAGCCGTTTACGCTAGAATAACCGAGGCTTCCGTTGGGGTTTTTGCTGCCGTAGTTGATGAGCAGCTCTTCGGTGTCGGCCTTTAAAGTAAGGCTTACCGATTTAGTGCCGAGACCGAAGTCGTCGTAATTAGAAACTTCTTTTTCTTCGATCTTCGAATCGGCTTTAGCCGTTCTGATATTGTTTATGAGTTCGTTTACGACCTGCTGATCGGCGAGGGTGTCGACCGGCTTCTGCATAAACCATTCGTCGCCGGCTTTTTTCGCGAATTCGATGGCGAATGTGTCGTAATCACGCTTGATGCGAATATTGGTTAATTTGTCGAACGAAAAATTAACGAAATCTTCTTTTTTAGTTTCGGCGCTTTCCTCCGGCGGCTGCTTGTCAAGGATGCTCGCGTAATATCCAAGCGCGAGGAGGGCGATTAAAGCGATTATTGTTTTTAAGTAGTTCATTTATTTATTTCACCTCTATCTCGTTTATTTATTTCTGTAAAACCAAACCGTAAATCCGCTTAATACCACAAAACCAGGCATTAAAAAGAGCGTGAGGTAGAAGATATTGTTGGCGTCCTGCTGGTTCAGATCTATTTTTTCCTGCGGAGTGTTGGTTTTAGGCTTTATGGCGATGAGGTCTTCCTCTTCGGCCAGATAGTTCAATATATTGAGCACGAGGCTTCCGTTGCCCTGCAGGTTTATATAGCGGTTGCGAGCTATGTTTGACGTTCCGGCGACTACGAGGCGCATCTCTTTTTTCTTTGACTTTTCTGCGTCTGGATCGGATTTTAAAGCGGTTTCCGAAGTGGTTACGGGCGTAGCTTCGTTTATTGTTTTGCTGCAGGCGGCCACAACCGTTATAGGCCCTTTTTGATCCACGCCGGGGTCGAACTTGATATTGTTTTCGGTCAGATATGTTTTATCGGCGTAGGATTCGGGAGACGTTTTGGCGAGCGCCGTTATAACCATATTCATCTGAGTTTTTATATTGACCGAGCGTACGAGCGGATGGATGGTGGCCATATTGAAGTCTTTAGTTATCGTATGCGTGGAATCGTAGATCATGCCGAGAGGTATCGTGTAATCGCCGAGGCCCATCATTTTGAGGGCTGGTTTCGGGTCTATGACCAGGTCGGCGCCGGCTTCGATGCCGTATTTTCCGAGCAGCTTGTCGAGCGAAGCCGCGGGTTTTATATCGAGCAGAGCGAAAACTTTACCGCCCGCGTCAAGATACGATGAAACGGCATTTATTTCTATGTCGAGAAATTCCGTTACCGGTCCGGCGATTATAAGCGCCGAGCAGTCCGTTGGAACGGCCGTCTGCTGGGTGAGATTGATCTTTTTAATCTCGTAGTTCTGGCCGATAAGAGCGTCTTTTAAAGCCGACATGCCTTTTTCGGTCATGGCGTCGCAATCTGCTTCGTTATGGCCGCTGGTAAAATATATCGACTTTTTACCGGCGCGGCTGGCGCGGATAATTGCGTTTGTGAGCTCCTGCTCGCCGAACATGCCGTATAATTTTTCGGTTTTGTCTTTGTGTTTTATGACCGCGGTCTGGCTTTCGGTGATTTGATACTGCTGTGCCAGCTTGGGATTTTTATTGAGGTCGCGGTACTCGACTTTGAACTTGTCGCTGTGATAGCTGTACTGTTTGAAAAGGTCGTTGAACTGCATTTTTGTTATATCCGGGTAGAACATTATGATTTCCACGTCGGATTTGAGGTTCTTAAGCACTTTGACAGATTGTTCCGACAGCGAATAACGCTTGTTCTGGGTTAAGTCCCACTGTCTGTCGTGCTTGAAAATTATGAAGTTGATTACGATCACTATAAATATTACGATAACTGAATATATGAGGGCGTTGGTGGAATATTTGAATGAACGCGTGTTCATTTTCCCGGCGATGTAATTGAAGTCGTAAATGACCAGGCCGAGAAGAAGCACAAGCCCTGCGATCGAAGGAGTCCAGCGCGCGAGCGTCATCGTTTCGGAAAAAAGGTAAACGCAAAGGCCGAACACGATAAACAGCGCGCATATTATCTTTAGTGCGACTATTTTTTTCGCGGTATTGTTTTCAGTATTGCTGCTCATCCGTTATAACCTCCATTTCGTAGATTCGAGAGACGTTTTAGTAAGAAAAAGTCCGATAAAAGTGAAACTGAGATAGTACATTACGTCTTTAACGTTAAGGACGCCTTTTGAAAACGAGTCGAAATGTTCGGTTATGGAAAGCGAAGTAAGAAGGCTGGCGACTCGCCCTTCCGTGTTGGCCGCGCCCCATCCGAGAACCCAGAAAAGAAGAAGGATGCCGAACCCGAGGACCGCTGCCACTACCTGGTTTTTAGTGAGCGTGGAGGTGAAGTTGCCTATCGAAAGAAAAGACATGCCTATCAAAAACAGGCCAAGATAGCTTGTTATGACCGGCCCGGTTTCTATTTTGCCGTAGCTCATTATTATGGCCAGATATACGGCCGAAAATATCATCATTACAGCGTAAACGAACAGGGAGGCGAAGAACTTGCCGAGCACTATTTCAAGGTAGCTTATAGGCGAAGTGAGAAGAAGCTCCATAGTGCCCATCTTGTTTTCTTCCGAATAAAGCCTCATGGTGAGCATGGGTATAAGAAGAAGGACGACGATGCAGATGTTGTATGAAAGCGGCCGCAGGACGTGGTCTGCGAGGCTGAGCTGAGAGAGCTGCTGCGCATATTGAGGATTAGCCGCCACGGCGTTTACGTAATTTGCGAACCTTATGAATCCGAGGTAAAAGAAGTAACCTGCGAGCACCAGATAAACGGTTAAAAGCATATACGCGATAGGAGAGCTGAAAAATGAAACTATCTCTTTTTTAAACATTGACCAGATATTTCTCATTATTTTTGCTCATCTCCTTTCATGGAATTGACGAGTCTTAAAAACGCCTCTTCGAGCGATAACTCGACGGTATTCATTTTATGGAGCTTCAGATTCAAAGAAATGATCTTTTGCGCGACTTCGGGAGCGTTGTCGAAGCTGGATTTTACAATTATCGAAGCTTTATGAGTCTTATCGGTTTCGCTGAATGTGACGTCCGCCGATCTCACCCCGTCGAGGGATGTGAGCATTTCTTTTAACTTTTTATCGTCGGACGCTCCGGAAACAACCAATTCGATAGTTTCGTCGGTCGCGACTTTTTTCGTCAGGTTGGACGGCGTATCTTCGGCTATTATATTGCCTTTGTTTATTATGACTACGCGCGAGCATGTCATGGAAACTTCCGGCAGTATGTGCGTCGAAAGCACGACCGTATGAGAATCTTTCAACCCTTTTATGAGGTTTCTGACTTCGATTATCTGCGTGGGGTCGAGGCCTACGGTGGGTTCGTCGAGAATAAGCACTTTGGGATTATGCACCAGCGACTGCGCCAGACCGACGCGTTGCTGATAGCCTTTCGACAGGTTTCCGATCAGCTTGTTTGCGACGCCAGTTACGGCGGTTTTTTCCATGGCGGCTTCAACGTTTTTATTGATTTCGCGAGATGGAACGCCCTTTATTTCCGCGACGAATTTGAGGTATGAGCGAACCGAGAGGTCCGGATAAACCGGCGGTTTTTCCGGAAGATATCCTATTATTTTCTTAACCTGCATTCCCTGTTCATATACATCAT
>JAKPTH010000594.1 GCA_029571125.1 bacterium | reverse complement strand
CATTGTAAAATCTCCTTGATATTATGTTATTATTTTTAAAGTTATGTCTAAAAAGACAGTCAGTTTGTTAAAGCAAGTTTTATGCCACGCATTTTGCGTTCAAATTAATATTTTGTTTCGTTAAAAATCTATATTGTATCGTTATAAAAATCGTTTAATTTATAGTCTTTTTTAATTTGAAAGCTCGCGGCGGGTTATCTTAAAATGCTCATTAATAATAGGTTGTGTCTTGTTTTGAATGAAAATCGAGCAAAAAAATGAACGGCTAATATGCAGCGGCGATAAAAATTGGTCAATTTTTGGATAGGCGATGCGGCAGTTGCGAATTATATATTTTTTGACGTTAAAATTACATTGGGCGAGATTTAAATTGATTTTATTTTGAATATATATTATAATATATAAAATTTAAAATAAAAAAAGAATTTTAATGGTGGAAACAAAAACTATCGCGAAGCAGATAACGATATGTTCCGACATATCTAAAATACAATCGGTCAGGCAGGCTATTTTGGCTGAAATGTCGAACGCCGGGTTCGATGAAGAATCAAAAATGTCTGTGGCTGTGGCTTTGGATGAATGTCTTACCAACGCAATAAAACACGGCAATAAAAACAATAGAAAACTTACCGTTGAAATAAATTATAAGATAGGCGCCGGGCGAGTGGAAATATCCATAACCGATCAGGGCAAAGGGTTCGACTGGCGGGCCAATAAGCATTTAAGCGGCTCCGAGGAGTTTACCGGCTATGAGCTCGGCGGGCGCGGCTTATTTATGATAAATAACATGATGACCAGCGTAAATTACAACGAGGCCGGAAATCAGGTAACGATAGTCAAGGCCGATCCTGTTGAGTAAAACCAAAAGTTTCATCCAATCAAATAAGATCCGTCAAAAATATTTCCAGTAAACAATGAAACCCGCGGCAATAGAGCCGAATACTATTATCGCGGAAATGATATATTGCGTGAATTCCGTATCGGGCTTTTCGTCGCCGCGGTAAACGGTTCCTTTTTTACGCGGCCGGTCGTCGATTACGGTTTTAATTAGCGGTTTTGACTGCTGCGCGGACGCGGCTTTTTTTGAGTCGTCGCCGGGCTTTGCGCCCGCGTTTCTAGGGGTCGGCGGTTTGTTATACTTGAGAAGAAGGGTTTTAGACGTTTTTGATTCTTCGGGTTCGGCAAGTATTTTTGTCATTATCGTGCTGTGCTTTATTTTTTTAATCGCGCTTCCTTCGGCTACGGCGGGGGACGACTGAAGAACTTCCGCGGCGGACGAGTTCGGGCCGCCGTCTGCAGCATGTTTTGCCGGCGGTTCTATTTCAAAATTAACCGCGGTTTTTTCTATGATGATATCCAGTTTAAAATCGTGTCCGGTTTTTTCTATTACCGCTTTAAGCTCTTCGATAGTTTTGAACCGGCCGCGCGGTTCTTTTTGAAGGCAGCGGGCGATGAGCATATCGAGATAATCCACTATGTTTACGACTTCGCCGCTGAGCCTGTCGGTATCTATGTTTTCGCCGCTGAAATAATTTTCTTCCTCCGCGGCTATTAGCACGTCGCAAAAAGCCGAAGGCGGTATGAGTTCGCCTGCTTCGTCGTATTCGGGCCTTGCGCCCGTGAGCGTTTCGTAATATATAACGCCTACCGAATATATATCGCTTGCGGCCGTCAGCGCTTTTACTCCGGCTTCCTGCTCGGGCGACATGTATCCGCGGGTGCCGCCGATCATATCTTTGTCGAGTATATTTTCCTCGAATTTAAAATGCGACAGGCCGAAATCCACCAATTTCAGCTTTAGCGTGCCGGGGTTTATCATTATATTGGAAGGCTTTAAATCGCAGTGCAGAAGGCCGTGATAGTGAAAAAAATGAAGTCCGGAAGCTATCTGGACGGCTATTTTTTTAAATTCTTCGAGTTTCAGGGCTTTTTTTTGTCTTATATAAGCGCTGAGTTCTATGCCTTCTATGAATTCCATTACCGAATAGGCGTAACCCTCCGCCACGAAGTAATCCAGCGTTGAAACGAGGTGCTCTTCTCCTATATTTTTGGAAAATTCGCATTCGCGTTTGAAAAGGTCTAAAAATAAGTCGTTTCCAAGGCATTCGTGCTTTATAAGTTTCAGTGCGACGAGTTTTTGAAGTTTTATGTCCTGGCAGCGGTAAACTTTTCCGAAGCTTCCCTCGCCGGCGAAACCTATAAATTTAAAACGCTGGCGGTCTTCGGGCCTTAAATTGTCCTCGAGCTTTTCCAGCTCGTTTATAGGCGCGGAACAATTGGCGCAGTTTAGCGAACTATTGTTGTTTATTTCGTTACATTTCAAACAGTGCTTCAAAAATACTCCCTACTTATCTTTTTTTTCGCGGAATTCAAGCCGGAAGGCCAGGTCGCCGAACTTTATTTCACATTCCTCATGTATTAAGCGGTCCTTGATTCTGTCGCCGTTGACGAACGTGCCGTTCGTGCTTTCTAAGTCTTTGATCTTTACCGCTATCTCGCTGAATTCGATTACTGCATGGCGGCCCGATATAAAGGGCGCTTCACGAAGGCATATGTCGGCCTGCCTTGAACGGCCGACGGTGGTTGCGCCTCGCTCTATTTTAAATTCATGGCCTTCGTAAGGGGGGGCCGTGCAGACGAGAAAGAGAGAATAATTTTTCAAAGAAGAAAAATTTAAAGCGGCTTTTCTGAAAGCGGCCTTTATATTGCCTTGGCCGTCTGCGTTTCCGTCGTGGCGTTTAAGATTATGGTCAGTCGGGCTTTTTTTTATTTGCGGCGTTTCTTTGACGGCTTCTTCGGTTCCGGCCGCGGGTGCGTTTGAAACCGCCGCGGGCTCGTTATATAGCGTCGAACCCCCGTAAAGCCTGCTCATCCTTATGGTGCCGTTTAAAATGGCTTTGGCGCGCTTGTCGGCCGCTCTAAAAATGAATTGCGCTATTTTGCTTTGAGCGTTGCCGTAAAAATTTTTAAGAAGCCCGATTTCGGTCATAAAGAGCGCGGTATAGTATTCGCCGGCTTCACCCGGCTTGTAATAGAATTCTCTGGCGCATTCACGCACCGTTTCTATGGCGGCAAGATACGGCGCGAAACAGGGTTTTTTAACCGCTTCGCCGAGGTCGAGCGCGTCTTCGAATTCGTCGGCGGCTTTGGGCGGCAGGTTGTTTTTTATCATAAGCGCGTAAGCGCCGTTGACCTTGAGATGCGTTTCGAAAAGAGCGAAATCGAAAAGTATGTGCCTGTTTGATTTTACGTCGTCGAACGAGGTCAGCAAAATCTGGCTGCCGCTGGCGACGAACATTTCACGGGGATTGAGCCCGCCTACCGAAAATGCTGATTTATAGCTGCTTTTCTCATTTTTAATCACTTTCAGAAAATTAATGATGTCGTTTTTCTTTATCAAATTGGCCATATCTTTGTTTTCTGAAAACGTTTTATTTAAAAGCGCGTTGTAAAAATCTTCGATTAGAAGAGGCGGAGCGCTTTTTATTTCGAATTCGTATTCTACGGAATTTATGAGTCTGGCGAGCCGTTCTTTTTTTATAACGGGGTTAAAAATAAAGTAAGATCTTTCCAGAGGGCCGCCGCCGCCCTTCGCGGAAACTATAATGGCTCGGTCGTAAGCTTTTTCGATCGTGGCTTTGAATTTATGCGTTTCGAAAATTCCCGTCCTGTTCTCGCCTTCTATTTTAATAGGTTTGGCTAGATCTCCGCCTTCTATTTTAACGTTGGGCGGAAACGAGAACAGACCGAAAACCTTTCCGCCGAAGAAAAGGGATTCGTAGTCGTTAATAAGCGCATCTTTATTTGAAATGGGTTCGCCGTAAAAATTCGAAGTGAGATTTTCCGTTAAAAAATTTTTAACGGCGGTGATAATTTCTATTTTATTTTTCGATTCGATATATTCCACAAGATTAACGCATTCATTTTTAAGTGAAACGCCGTTAAATTTGAATAAAATCACGCCGAACTCATTTTTGAATATGAAGTCGGCTATTTCGCTGAAGCCTTCGACGCCGTGGGTCGTAAGTTTATTAAGCCCAATTATTTCGGATTTCAGAAAATGCCTGAAGCCGAGTTTTACGATATGATACGTCGAGCCGGAAGTACTTGAAGCGGAAGGCTGCGCCTGGCAAAAAAACAGCTTATATTCGTTGGACTTATTGAAAAGGAGTTTTTTAACCGTAACTTTATCGTATAGAAAAAAAATGCCGGAAACCAGCTCGGATTCGTCTTTGAACAGAGAAATATCGGGGTTAACTTCGACTTTGGTCGTCGTGACTATGACTCTTACGGCGCGAGCTTCGCTGAAATCAGGCGTTAGCGATACCCAGAGCCGGTAATCGCCGGTCTGCTCGGGCGAAGTGATAAGAAGAGACGGCAAGGTGGCCGGGGATATGACCGCGTTGCCGGATGCTATGACGGCATTGCTTCCGTCGTCTTTAAAAGTCCGGCAGTCGATTAGCTTATAATAAATCGTTGCCTGCTGGCCTTTTTCACAATCGATCTTAAACCGTATTTCTATTTCTGAATACGGTTTTAATATAAAAACGTCTGAATTGACTATTTCAAAGTTTGAACTCATTTTTCCCTGCGACTATATTAATAATGCAAGCCCGACGATTTCTGCAGATATTTAATATTCTACTATGATTTTCATTATTTTTCAAGATTAAATTTAATAAAAAATAATTTAAATCGAGCCGACCGGCGGATTTTATATGCCGGTAAAAATGCGCAGGGGCGCAAATTAATTGCGCCCCTGCTTAAAATATATAGATTATATTTTAAAGATTAATTATCTGCCTTTTTTGTTCTGATAGCATTCACGGCAATAAACCGGCTTTTCCTGAACGGGTTTGAAAGGAACTTGCGTTTCTTTACCACAGTCTGAGCAGTTAACTGTGAAAAGCTGTCTTTCTCTGTCAGCGCCGCCGCCGCGACGATTGTTCATTGAACCGCTTTTGCGTTTAGCGCGGCAGTCTGAACATCTGGTAGGTTCGTTTTCGAAACCTTTCGATTTGTAGAATTCCTGTTCTGAAGCTGTGAAAGTGAACTCTTTTGAGCAGTCGCGGCAAACTAAACTTTTGTCTTGTAATTCCATGGATACCCTCCCGTAATATTGTAAAAAATTAGTGAATTCTTTGTGCCTGATTTGAAACCCATTTTGTCATAGATATTTTTCCACAAAAAAAATACTAAAATACAACAATAAAAGTGAGTACCAGGACAAGAACGTAAAATGATTATAACACATAATATTTTATTTGTCAACTTTTTTTAAAACTTTTTTTATTTTTTTTAAATTATTTTCATCGAGCTTGCAGCGCCGTGAAATTCAGCGTACCGGCTTTCCAATTCGGCGAGAAGCTTTGAGCATTCATTTCCGTCCTCCAGTTGACAGGCCGATTCCAGCATTGCCGCCGTTTTTGCGAGTTGGATTAAGTTTATGTTAGATGCGCCGCCTTTGATTGAATGGGCTTGGTTTTGTATTGATTTTAAGTCGTTATCGCTTAAAGCTTTTTTCATCGCCGATATCTGTTCGTTGACTTTTTCGGCGAAATATTTTATAAGCTGGTGGACGGCCGTTTCATCGCCGTTGAAATCGCTTTTTAATTTTTGGAAATCAAAATTTTCACCATCGCGGTTGGTTTCAGCGCCGGAGTTTTCTTTGTCCTGATTTCGCCCGAGCCATTTTTTGCATACCGAATAAAGCTCTTTCCTTTTTAGAGGCTTTAAAACGCAATCGTCCATGCCTGTCTGGATTGCCCTGTCCAGGAACTCTTTTATGGCGTGGGCCGTCATGGCTATTATGGGAACCGGTTCGAATTCTTCGCGTTCTTTTTCGCGCCGCATTTTTTCAAAGGCGCGAATGGCTGCTGCCGCCTCGTAACCGTCCATGACGGGCATCTGTATGTCCATAAAAACGATGCTGTAATCGTTTTCCATAAATAAATCCAGAGCTTCGTTCCCGTTGGAGGCTATATCGACGCTGAAACCGATTTTATCGAGATGCATGAAAGCGACTTGCTGATTGGGGCCGTAATCTTCGGCCAGTAAAATTTTATGACCCGTTCCGAAGCGTTCGAACGTATCGGTGCCGACGCCCGGCAAAAATTCGCCGATTGCTTCGGATTTACTGAAAGCTTCGAGTACGCATTGATAAAGTTCCCTTATTTTTACAGGCTTTACCACGCAGCCGGCGGCGCCTTCGTTTTTGTAGCTTCCGCCGTAGTTTGCCATGCCGATAGATATCATTAAAGCGATTGGCGCTCGCGAAGACCGGCCGCAGGAGCGTATGGCCGCGATAAGCTCCGACAGCTCGCAGCCGGCGAGAGGAAGATCCAGCAGCACAAGATTGAACTGCCTGCTTTCGGATGACAGCGCCTCGAGAGCTTCTGCTTTTCCGGGCACTACCAGGCAGTCCGCTTTCATGAATTTTAAGTATTCGCTGGCGACGAAACCGCAATTAAAATCCGATGAAATGATTAAAGCGTCGACGGCGTGAGCTGAAAGATCGAAGCCGGTATGCGCGGATTGAGTTCCGGCTTTCTTTTTAAACTCGAGTTCGAACCAGAAATTACTTCCCTTTCCCAGTTCGCTTTCGAGGCCGATGGCTCCGCCCATGAGTTCGACTATTTTTTTTGATATGGTCGTTCCGAGGCCTGTTCCGCCATACTTTCGGGTGGTGGAACCGTCGGATTGCGTGAAACTTTCGAAGATAAGCGTGTGCTTTTCGGGGGCTATGCCAATGCCCGTGTCAATGACGCTGAAATTCAGCTTGACGGATTCGCCGGTTTCGGACACTTTTTTGACTTTTATATATACCGAGCTGATGTCGGTGAATTTAACGGCGTTACTTATAAGGTTTACGAGGACCTGCCTTATTTTATAAGGATCTCCGTAAAGAGGGGTTTTTATATCGGCGGATATGAAAGCCGAAAGCTGAATGCCTTTTCTTTCGGCCCTTAAAGCGAAACTGGCCGCGACTTCTTCGACTATATTGAAAATATCGAACTCGACGTTTTCTATTTCGTACTTTCGTGCTTCTATTCTCGAGAAATCGAGGATCTGATTGATTATATTCAGCAGTGAGTTGGCTTCTTTGCTAATGATGTCTATAAAACAGCGCTGGCTCTGATCTATGCTTGTGTCCATTATTATTTCCGTCATTCCGGTGATAGCGTTCAGCGGCGTGCGTATCTCGTGGCTCATATTCGCTAAAAATTCGCTCTTAGCTATGCTGGCGGCCTCGGCTGTCTCTTTCGCCTTCTGAAGATCTTCCATCAGCCGTTGTTCTATCGCCGCCCCGAGGACCTCCGCCGCCATTTTCAGAGCGCTTATTTCGCCGGCCGACCAGTTTCTGCGGCCGCAGCACTCGCTCAATCCGAGAATACCCCAGAGATTTTTCATGACGAATATAGGCAGCAGGACTATGGATTTGACATAGCTTTCTTCGAGCAGGCTTCTTTCCGCCCCGGTAAAGTTTTCTGTTTTACCGTGAATTATGCGGTTGCCGTTAAGCGTTTCGAACCAGCGGCGGCGTTCCGGCAGGCTCCAGTCGATATTTTCCAGCAGAGCGCAGCGGCCGTTTCCGGCGCATTTTTCAGAGCGCCAGATATAATCGCGGTTAGCTATGACCCGGCCTTCTATGAGCGCCCTGTTTTTGAGTATATATGCGCAATCCGCGCCTGCAGCCGTTCCCAGAGAGTCCAGGAGGGACTCGAATTTTTCTTCGATATTCGCCGTTTTAAAAAGCTGTTCAGACGAGCGGTTAACCGCTTCAAGAAGTATGTCGCGCTGACGAAGGTTTTCTTCGGCGCGTTTACGTTCGGTTATATCGCGGATTATGCTTACCGTATAATTGAGTCCGCTCACTATGAATGTGGATATGGACATTTCTACCGGAAATTCGTCCCTGCATTTATTCACCACTTTTAATTCGAACGCTTTTCCGGCGTCGATATTCGCCGCGGACGATATCAGCGAATCGACTTCCGGGAGAAAAACGGAATCGTATTTCGGCGAGGTCACAAGACGATAAAAATTATGTCCGATGATTTCATTAGATTCATAGCCGAACATTTTTTCGGCGGATTTGTTCCAGAGCAATATACGGTCTTTATCGTCGCACATTATTATCGCGTCGGTAGTGAGCGTGCATATGCTTCGAAATTTCGCTTCGCTTTCTTTAAGCGCTTCTTCGGCGCGTTTTCTTTCTATGGCGTTTCCGAATATATCGGCGGTGGCGTAGAGTATAGACAATTGCGCGTCGTTCCAGACTCTCTCTTCTTCGGTGTCTTCAAAGCCTATGGCTCCCCAGAATTTTTGCGATATTTTGATCGGCGCTATCAAAAGAGATTTGATGAGTTTTTTTTGGATGTATTCCTGTTCTTCGCCCGTGAAATCACGAGCCAGCCCCCTTACCGGAACGCCGTTCGAAAGAAGGCCGTACCAGCGCTCGAATATTTTTTCACATTCGTGCTTCGAGGTTTCGTTTCCGGCGGTTTTGGAGGAGCCGTTTTTGCGTTTCAGGTTCTCGCTTTCCCAGTAATACATATTACGCATGTAATGAAGGTGGTTTTCTTTTCCGCTCTGGCGTTCGAATATATAAATTCTCGATACCCCGAAAGCTTCGCCGAGGAGCCTTAAAATTTTATATATTGCGTCGTTCACATTGTTTTCGGTCAGAAGAAGGTTGGAGCATTTGGCCACCAGTTCGAGAGTTTTTTCCTTGTTTTTAATTTCGTTTTCTATTTGCTTTCTGGCTGTTATATCGCGGGCGATTCCAAGAACAACGGCTTTTGAGGAGAATTTTACCGGATATGTCATTATTTCTACCGTAATATTCAGGCCGTCTTTTCTTTTTAAGACGAATTCGTCGGGGCCGGTGGGAAGTCCTATGGCGTTTTTGGCCAGAAGCCAGACGGCTTTCGGCACCTGATCGGAGGTTAAAATTCCGGTTTGCATATAATTTTTGCCTATAAGATCGCGCCTGTCGTAGCCGACAAGGCACTCAGCGGCGCGGTTGCCGTTGATGAAATTCCCCTTCAAATCGCTTACATAATATGCGTCCGGAGCGTATTCGAAGATCGTTTGAAAGTTTTCTTCCGCGTCGGTCAGCGCTTTAGCGGTTAATTCGAGCTTTTCTATGAAGCCGAATTCGTCGCTTTCGCCTCTGGAAGGCGCTTCGGCCGTTTTACGGTAGTTATATATATTATAAGGATTTACGCGATAAATAAAACCTGCGATGCTAAGGTTGAATGCGGTTAAAAGAAGGGAGGTTAAGACATAAATAAAAAAAAATACCGGTTCCGGTATGGAGCGCATTATAGCTACGGGC
>JAKPTH010000578.1 GCA_029571125.1 bacterium | reverse complement strand
GTTATGTCAAGGTTATTTTATGATTTGAACAGCGCAAATAAAATTAAAAAATCCGTGATTTTTATAAAGGAATGTGGTATAATAATACATGATAAAAAAAGTAATTTATATGCGGACGGTGAAAAAGTATGAAGCTGACTCGAAGGGAATTTATAAAACTCGGACTGGGCGCGGCCGTTACCATGGCGGCGAATCCTTTTTCAAATCTCTTATTCGCCGAAGAAAATAAAACTAAAGATCCCGATATAGTGGGCGTGCAAAACGGCACCGCGGCCGAGATGTTCGAACGCGGAATCAAAGAATTCGGCGGCATGTCGAGGTTCGTAAAAAAAGACCAGATAGTGGTCGTAAAGCCCAATATAGGCTGGGCTAAAACGCCTCAGGACGGCGCCAACACTCAGCCGGAGCTCGTGGCTAAAATAATAGAGCACGCTTACGGAGCCGGCGCCAAAAAAGTCTATGTGTTCGATAACACCTGCGACGGATGGCGTGAATGCTATAAAAACAGCGGCATCGAAAAAGCCGCGCTTGACGGCAAAGCTTCGGTAATGCCCGCGAATAAAGTCGAAAGCTATAAAAAAAGGGACGCCAAAGGCGGTAAGCTTAAAGACGTTCTCGTGCACGAGCTTTATCTGGAAGCCGATGTCGTTATAAACGTTCCGGTTTTAAAGCATCACGGAAGCGCCACGATGACTTCCGCGCTTAAAAACCTCATGGGCGTCGTTTGGGACAGAAGGTATTATCACCGCAACGGGCTGCACGAATGCATAGCCGATTTCGCGGCCGTCCGTAAGCCCGACCTCAATATAATCGATGCATATCAGGTAATGACTAAAAACGGTCCGCGCGGCCTTTCAAAATCTGATCTTGCCCTTCGCAGAATGCAGATTATCGGTACCGATATGGTCGCGCTCGATACCGCGGCGGCTAAAATACTCGAATACGATCAGGCGCAGATAAAATACCTGCCCATAGCGGAAAAAATCGGCGCAGGCTCCATGAATCTCGAAAAGCTCTCCATTAAGCGAATCACTTTATAGGGAGCAGTCCGGGGCGCGGAAAATAAATTCCATGCCGGATTTTTAAAAAGGGCTTATTGAAAAATAATACGGAAAGGCAAAAAAAACTTTGGGCGGCGTTCCACTTCGCCGTCTGAAGTTTTTTATATACCGTCGCTTATGTTTAAAATCAGAAAACTATATCAGATAGCGTTTTTTATCTTCACTTTATACGTTTTTTTCGGCGGGGATTCGCTGAACGAAAGCGCTGTGAGGTTTTTCAATTCTTTTCATATTTTTCCGTCGCTCAATTCGGCGGTTTACGGCCACGGCTCGCGCTATATGGCCGTTACTCTGATTTTATTCGCCACGGCGGCCGTTTTCGGCCGTTTTTATTGTTCGTTTTTATGCCCTATGGGATTTTTGCAGGACATAATGTCGCTTGTTACCCGCCGGCTCAATTTTAAGCCTGGACGCGTTAAAAGTTTTATGTGGCCGGGCGTTTTCGTTTTATTTTTTACGGTTTTTTCGGTATTGTCCGCAAACGGCTTCTGGGGCTGGCTCGACCATTTCAGCGTATTCGGAAGGGTTTTGAATTCTTTTGCGGTGCCCGTTTTCAATAACGCGTTGTCCCCTTTCGCCGGGTATTTAAATAAAACGAGCTTTCTGCAGATCGAAACCGAAGAAATCATTGCGGGTTTCGATTTTTATTACTCTTTTATATTCTTAGCCGCGCTTTTTATAATTGGCGCTTACTGGCCGCGCTGGTTCTGCAATACCCTCTGCCCGTCGGGCGCTTTATTTTCTCTTATTTTCAGGTCGGGATTTTTGAAGATCGAATTGAATTCGGCCTGCCCCGGATGCAAGAAATGCGAAAGAAATTGCCCGTCCGGTTCCATAACCGACGGCGCCGTCGATTACGCCACCTGCGTCACCTGCCTTGAATGCGTTAACGTATGCCCTAAAAGGGTTCTTTCGGTTTCTTTCAGAAGAAACGGCCCGGCGCCCGGAAATCCATCGGGCGAAACGTTCGGAAAAGGCCCCGCTCAAGGCTCGCGCCGCGCTTTTATAACCGGGTCCTCGGCGCTTCTTGCGGGCATATTTTCGGCCGGATACCTTTCGAAGCTGCCGCTCGTTTTTAAGGATATAAAAAAAATAAGCTTTGCGATTCCGCCCGGGGCCGGCAACGCCTTCGACTTTTTTTCGAAATGCTCCGCGTGCCATATGTGCATAACCAACTGCCCGACGGGCGTGCTGAAGCCCGCGCTTTTTGAAAACGGCCCGGCGGGGCTGTCCAAACCGCGCCTGGATTTTGAAAAATCGCACTGTTCGTATGAATGCAACTTATGCACCGGGGTCTGCCCGTCCGGCGCGCTTAATTATCTTCCATTGAACGTCAAGAAGACGACCGCCATAGGAAAAGTGGTTCTCGATACCGGAGAAAAAACCGACTGCATACCGTATAAAGAAAAAACCGACTGCGGCTCCTGCGCGGAACACTGCCCGACGGGCGCGGTCCATATGGTCCGCCAGGGGGACGTTTTCGTTCCGAAAATAAGGCGCGCCTTCTGCAACGGCTGCGGAATATGCGAAAGCGTATGCCCCGTCACCGAAAACAAGCCCATAAGGGTCGTCGCTCTTCCCCGCCATGCGAGGGTTTCGCTTCTCGCCGATTACGAAAAAAGACTCGAGAATAAAAAAAGCGCCGCTCAAAAAAACGCGGCGCCTCAAATCGGCTCGCAGACGCAGCCGGGCGGCGGCCCGGTTCAGGCGAAACCGGCTGCCGGCGATTTTCCTTTTTAATTAGCTTATTTGAACCAGTCAAAACGATACAGCTGCCCCTTGCGCTCGAGCTCTCCGGCGAGTTTTTCGTCGAGACCTATTTCGGCGTCGGTAAGATAACACGCCGGATCGGGCGCCCATATGTCGCCGAAAACCGACTCGGCGCGCACCCTGAAATTGCCGTTGCATATATTCAAAAATTTGCATACGGCGCAGCGCCCTTTTAAATGAGGTTTTCTGTCTTTAAGCTTCGCCATCAGGCCGTCGGAAACGTCCGGCCATATCTGTGAAAAAGGCCTGTTCCTGACGTTGCCGAAAGCGTAATGCCGCCAGAACTGGTCGGGATGGACGTTGCCGTGCTGATCCACGCATGAAATCGCTATTCCCGAATTGTTTCCGCCGTTATATTCCAGAAGGGTATAAATTTCCGCCGCGCGTTCGGGGTTTTCTTTAAGAGCTCTCAGATAAAGGTAAACGCCGTCGCAATGGTTGTCTACCGTGAGGACTTCTATCTGGCGGCCGTTTTTGAAAAATTCCACGGTTTTATCGAATATAAGCGAGCTGACGCGCCTGGTTTCGGCGAGCGTGAGCGCGTGGTCCCTGATTTCGTTTCCGCGCCCCGAATATACCAGGTGATAAAAGCAAATTCTCGGTATGCCCGTTTCGGCCATTATGTCGAAGATGTCTGGTATTTGCATGTAATTCGACCTGTTTATCGTAAACCGTAGTCCTACTTTAACCCCGGCCCTGAGGCAGTTTTTAATGCCTTCCATCGCCGAATCGAACGCGCCGTCGAGGCCCCTGAAATGATCGTTGATCTCGCGCAGGCC
>JAKPTH010000576.1 GCA_029571125.1 bacterium | reverse complement strand
GGGTTCAAGGCGAATATCGCGAAACCGAGAAAAATCGGAAGGCCGGTTATGACGTAGCCGCCCATTCGCGCCTGCGAAGTGAGCGTTACGATCTGCCCCTTTATTTTAATTCGTTCCCTTATGGTTTCGGAGATCTGGTCGAGCACGTCAGCCAGATTTCCGCCGACTTCCCTTTGAATCAGAACTACCGTGACAAGCAGGTCAAAATCGTCGTTTTCGAGTCTTAGCGCCATGTTTTCGAGAGACGTTTCGAGCGGAACGCCAACGGCGTTCTCGCGAAGGACTTTCTTGAACTCGGTGGAAATGGGATAGGGCGACTCCCTGGTAATGAGCTCTATGGCCTGCATGAACGAATAACCGGCTTTCAAGGCGTTGGATATGATCCCCAGCGTGTCTAAGAGCAGCCCCGCGAACAGCTGGCGTTTTTTAGATTTCTTCATGGCGACCCATATGAAAGGCGCGTATCCGCATACTGCCGATATCATAAGCCCGAGGGCGAGCCTTTTTAACAACAGGCAGACTATTATGAGCGGAACCGTGGTAAGAAAGAAAACTCCCGCCATGAATTCGGTGGCCCGAAGAGGTATGTCGGCGGCCGAAAGCATCGCGGTTATTTTTTCCTTGATTTTTTCAGGCGTTATTATAGTGCCGATATTCTGCATTAATTCGCTTTTTTTTGCGATATCGCCTATGGCTTCGCCGGCGGCCGAGCTTTCGGAACTCGACAGCCCCGGCTTCGCCTGAGTGGTCACGAACCTGTCGAGCCTGTCTTTAACGCTTTCCTGGCGTTTGACGACGACCTGATAGGAAGTCAGAAGGAAAAAGAATATAACCACCAGGACAACCAGAATTATGGCCATCGTTACAATACTACCCATAATTAACCGCTCCGTTTATATATTTTTATCTTTAAATAAAAACGCTTTTACCAGCCGCGCTTGCTGTCCATGAATATGTCGGCGGGAAGCTTGATGCCTTCCTCTTCGAACTTGCTCATGAATTTAGGCCTGATGCCGGTCGGCTTGACGCGGCCGATGATTTTTCCCTTTTCGTCGAGGCCCTGCTGCTCGAATACGAAAATGTCCTGTAGAACTACGGTGTCGCCTTCCATGCCCTGCACTTCGGTTACCGCTACGACCTTACGCGAACCGTCTTTGAGACGGGTCTGCTGGACTATAATATTGACCGCTCCGGATATCTGCTCGCGTATGGCGCGGACGGGAAGGTCCATGCCCGCCATCATAACCATCGTTTCAAGACGGGCGATCATATCGCGCGGAGTGTTGGCGTGGCCGGTGGTAAGAGAACCGTCGTGGCCTGTGTTCATGGCCTGAAGCATGTCGAGCGCCTCGCCGCCGCGGCATTCGCCTATTACGACGCGTTCTGGCCTCATACGAAGGGAGTTTTTGACGAGGTCGCGTATGGTTATGGCGCCCTTTCCTTCTATGTTGGCCGGCCTTGTTTCGAGCCTTACTACGTGAGGCTGTTTGAGCTGCAATTCTGCGGCGTCTTCTATCGTAACTATTCTCTCGTCTTCGGGAATGAAGCTTGAAAGAACGTTGAGCAGAGTGGTTTTACCGGAGCCGGTGCCGCCGGAAACGACTATGTTGAGCCGCGCCAGAACGCACGCTTCTAAAAAATTGGCCATTTCGCGTGTCATGGAGCCGAAGTTGACGAGGCTGTCTATGGTGAGCGCGTCTTTTTTAAATTTACGGATCGTGATCGTCGGGCCGTCAAGGGCCAGCGGAGGGATGATGGCGTTAACGCGGGAGCCGTCGGCCGGGCCGCCTTTTATACGGGCGTCGACTATAGGCGAAGATTCGTCGCAGCGGCGTCCGAGCGGCGAAACTATTTTTTCGATGACTCTCATGACATGGGCGTTATCTTTGAATTTGATATCCGAAAGTATCAGCTTGCCCTTGCGTTCTATATAAGTTCTCTGGGGGCCGTTTACCATTATTTCCGATATGGATTCGTCTTCGAGAAGCGGCTGGATGGGGCCGAGGCCGATTACGTCGTTTATTACGGAAGTTATGAGGCCGGATTTTTCGGCGGAAGTTAGCGCGAGGCCTTTGTCGGCGGCCACCTGAATATAGAATTCCTCTAATATAGGTTTGAGCTTCGCCTTTTTTTCGTCGTCCGATTTGATTTTAAGGAAGTCTTCGTCCAGGCGTTCTACGAGCTTTGACTGCATGTCGTTTTTTATAATTTCAAGCGGGTTGTCCTTGTCGGAATCCCCCTTTGAGCCGCCGGACTTACTTTTTTCCAGTTCGTCCTTATCGTCGGAACTTATTCTTTTTAATAAACTCATTTTTTATTCCCCCATATTAATTTGTAAATAATCAATAAACAGGTCGAGGCCTTTTATTTTTTTATTAAGTTTTTGAAAAAATCCAGAACGTTGCCTTTCGGCTGCACCACTTCTTCCATTTTTGAAAAATAACTCCTGTCTTCGTCGGTGACCACGAATTCGGCGAGCTCATGGAAGGATTTTACTATCGGTATGTCCGCCTTGAGGTCTATGACGAAGGGATTGCCGCTGTTGAGCGAAGCGACCACGCGCTCGCCGTCCGAAGGGATCATGCAGCTTATTTTCATGAGTTTTTCTTCTACGGTAGAGCATTCCACTCCCATTTTCTGGTAGGCGCGGTTGAGAATGAGCGATATTTTATCCTTCGGAATCTGAAGATCTTTTAGTATTTCCAGGGTCAGAACGAGATTTTTTATGGTGGTGACTTCGAGAGTGGCTATTACGAAAAGCATGCTCGTCCAGTCGAAGATGGTGAGATCCGTGTCGTTTATATGATGAATCGTATCGACCACTACGTAGTCGTAATTTTTTTTAAGGCATTCCATTACATAGCCCAGATGAAGCATGGTCACTTCTTCGGCGAATTGCGGCTTGGAAGGCGCGAGCATTACGTCGAGCCCGGTGGGATGAGTCGTCATGAAGCTTTTTAAAAGCTCGAACGTAAGGGGAGCGGGCTCTCCCATTTCGCGGACAAGGCCGTGAATGGTCCTTTCGGGTTTCAGATTGAGCATGAAGCCGATGTCTCCGAACTGGAAATTACCGTCCAGCAGGGCGACACGGCGGCCGCTGTCTTTGAGGAACATGGCGAGCGTCACCGCAAGGTTGACGGCTATCGTCGATTTGCCGACACCGCCTTTAGTGGAGAAAATGGTGATTATTTTTCCCGCCGGGACCCTCTGACTCAGAGGAGTAACCGTGGAGCTTTTCTGTATCGACTG
>JAKPTH010000559.1 GCA_029571125.1 bacterium | reverse complement strand
AATGCTGGCGGGCTATTTAACCGACGATTCCGCGGCGGCTCCCGTAATGCAAAAATCTCAGGCGCCGCTGGCCGGTAAAGAAGTCAGGGTGGTTTGCGGCAACCAGCAATACTTTACGGTTACGGATTCTTCCGGATTTTTCAAACTCGATTTAAAAGCAGGCCCTTCTGAAGCGCCGGTTTATATTGAATTTTTAACGGCATCCGGCGCCGCAGTCAGGCTGCAGACCGTCATAAAAGGCTCTAAAGTCAAGCTCGCGAATATCCGTATCGGGCCGGGCGGCGAGCCCAGGCTCGTCACCTCGGAACTTCCGTCGGCTTACGATTCAAAACTCGAGCCGGAGCTGGTGAAAAAAGCGGTCGATGAGGAAATCGCATTAAAAACCTCGCTGGGAAGCGTTATCGGTTTCAGCGGCCGCGTTCAGGCCGCCGGCACCGGCGTTCCGCTCGCAGGAGCCTCGCTCGTCATAGAAAATATTTCAGCTTCCGTCCAGACCGATTCAAACGGCAACTTTACGCTTACGCCCGCGCAGGGAGTTTTAACTGCCGGCGACTATATCGTTTCAATGTCCGGCGGGGGTTATGAACCGCAATCAAGAACGGTAACGGTTTCATCCTTCGACTACGGTTTCATAATAGAATCTATAGTTTTTAACGCCGTAGAAAAGCCGAACACTCCGCCTTCGCTGAGCATAAAATCAGTCAGCGGCTCTTCGCAGAACATTTCGATCGTTTTCGATCTTTTCGACGCCGAGAACGACCCCTGCCAGATCGACGTTTATTACTCTTTGAACGGCGGATATTCATACCTGCCCACTTCCAGCGCAAGCGGAGCTTTATCCAATGCCTATTCCGGCGCGAATCTAAGCGCGGTGTGGTTTTCCGCATCGGACTTTCTGAGCGAGCAGGCATCGGTGCGCATTAAGCTTATTCCGCGCGATTACCGCTCGGCTGGCCAGGCGGGCGAATCCGCCATCTTCGCCGTCAACAACAAAATAGTCGATCCCGAAAATAATCCGCCGGTTATAATGGGCGTCGTCGCCTCCGGCGAACGCAGCGATATTTCAATAAAGTACGACCTTATGGATCAGGACGGCGACAGCTGCGCCGTAGAACTATATTATTCGACCGACGGCGGAATCACTTTCACTCGCAGCGCTAATTATTCCTTATACGGCCGGCGCGAATTCCCGGCGACCGGACTTTCTTTAGCGTGGAACTCCGCGCTCGATTTTCAGAGCGAGGAAAAAAACGTAAAAATCATGCTGACGCCCAACGATTCGCGAAGCAGCGGCACCAGCGGCGAATCGAGCGTCTTTTACGTCAACAATATTAAGAATACTCCGCCGGTAATACAAAATTTAAGCGTTTCAGGCAATTATAAAGACATCGGCATTTCCTACGACCTAATAGAACTCGACGGCCATTTATGCACCATAGAAATCGCATTTTCTTTAGACGGCGGAACGACTTACTTGAATACTTCGAATCTTTCGGGCGAAACATCGAGCGTGGCTGCCGGCCAGGCCAAAACTCTTACCTGGCGGTCGTATTTAGACTTCACTTCGGTAAATAAAACGGTTTTCATTAAAGCCACGCCGTCCGACAAATACGGTTACGGCACCGAAGCCGTTTTCGGGCCGTTCGCGGTTTATAACGGCGGCGTAAGGCCTGAAATATCGCGGCTCGCCGTTTCGGGCAATTCAAATATCATCGGCATTTCTTATGAATTAAAAGATATCGACGCTTCGCCCTGCACCGTCGAAGTTTATTATTCCCGCGACGGCGGCTCCTCATTCGTTCAGACCGGATATGTAGAAGGCGATATTAGTGCGGTCGCGCCCGGCGCGAATAAGACAGTCAAATGGAATTCATACGGCGATTTCAGGACGCATGAAAAAAGCGTCATCATAAAATTATTGCCCATAGACGATTTTGGCGCAGGAACCGAAGCGGTTTCGATTTCGTTCGAAGTGAATAACAATATAAACCGTCCTACCATAGCCAATCTTTTAACCAGGGTAAATTCGGGCGAGGTCGAGATAACCTACGACGTGGACGATTTAGACGCGAGCACCTGCCATGTGCAGTTTCAATATGCCACTGAAGTTTCAGGCGGCTATCTGAATTCTATTTTTGTAACCGGCGAAACTGCCGAAGTATTTCCGGGCGCCGGAAAAATTTTACTATGGAACTCGAAAGGCGATTTCACCAAAAACTATGACAGCGTGAGCGTCAAGCTTATAGTCTCCGACGACGCCGGCTACGGCGGCGAGGTAATTTCGCTTCCGTTCAGGGTTTATAATAACTCGTCAAGCGAAATTTTTATAAATTCGGTCGCCGGAAGCTCGCAAAATATAACCGTAGATTTTAATTTAACCGACGCTGAAGGCGATCCTTCGACTATAGAAGTTTATTATTCCCGCGACGGCGGCGCCTCATTTATAAAAACTGCCAACGTAACAGGATCGATATCGAACGTAAACCCCGCCAATAATTTAAAGCTTGTCTGGGAATCAGCTAAGGACTTAGTTAATCAGAACGCATCCGGTGTTATGCTTAAACTCGCCGTTATCGATTCAAAAGGCGCGGTTCAGAATTTTAACGTATCGCAGCCGTTCGCGGTCAATAATTATGTTCCGCCCCCGGTAGTGGTTCCGGTATTGAATAAAGCGGAGATGATCTCCGGCAAAAAAATAAAGTTGACTTTCAGCACGAATATCAGCGTATCCAATACTCAGGCTGCGCTCGAAAAAATAACTTTAGACGATTTATATTTCGAACCCGGCATAGATACGCTCGAATATTCCGGACAATTCATAACGATAACCGTTAACAGCACCTCTAACAGCACCTCTAACGGCACCTCCAATTTCAGCGATATACTTCCAGTAGCCCAATCGGAAGGCATTACTGTCGGCGAAACGCATACCGGCCTTAAAATTCTTGCCGGAAACGGCATCAGAAGCAATACCGGCACGGAAGCTTCGGCTTCGGCCGCCGGCAATAACATATTGCCCGACACGACCCCTCCCGACGAACTTACCGCGCAAAATTTATCGTTTTTGGCATGAGCAATATGCGATTAAAAGTATTCAGCACGGGCGGTTTTTCACTTTCGGAATTCTCCAAGCTGGAAGTTTATATAGGAACAGAAGCGCCCGTAGTAGCGCCCGTAGTAGCGCCGGTTCCGGCAAATGTTTCGGATTATATGTATTCCGTTCCCGCAAATACAGATTTGATAACGCTTTCCGTTGGCGTGCCGTCGCCGGAATTCATGCCGCAGCCTTCAAAGAGATCAGCGGTTCGCGGCGTAAACTATTTTCCGCAGCCGCCGGATCTCGCGGGCAAAAAAGTTTTTTACCGGCTCGTCGACGAAATGGGCAATTCTTCAAGCTGGCAGCAGGACGGAGTTATACCCTCGCCGCCGCCCGCCGAAAATTTATACTGGAGCAACGCAGCCCTTACGGCCACCACAGGCGGTTCTGCTGTCGGGCTTCAGGGCGAGACACTCAAGGCTTATCAAAATTTAAGCGCTACGGTCGAATATAAGGCTCAAGCGGCAAGCCCGGCTCCTGCGGGCGGTTATCCCGCCAATACGGCTATCGTTTTTTCCGGCGCCGCCATCACTGCAAATTATTCTATATTTTACGTTCTGGCAAACGATTCCGGCAACGAGTCGAATTTCGCCAACGGAGGCATGGTGCCGGCGCCGCCAGACCCGCAAATGGACGGCAAGCTTTCAGAACTCGCCACCGCTTATGATACGACCTCTGGAATATATAAAATTAAGCATACCGGCTCGATCGAATATACAATATCATCGACTTACACCAGTGTATATATCAACCAGATAAAATCCGGAACGATTTCGGCATCCATTGCGCCAGGCGGCTATTCTTCCACGCCAATCACTCCTCGGTCCGACGGCGGCGCGCTCCAATTCACTTATCTTAATACCACTACCAATAATGAATCGGCTTTATCGCCGGTAATATCTATCGTTCCCAAAGCGCCCGTTTTAACTGCGGCAGGACTAAAAAACTCTACCGGCCAAATAATCGGAACAAATTCTCCTGCGATAACCGATATTACGTCTCCGACTACCATAAGAATGTTTCATTCAAATTTGAACAACGGCACAAACCTAACGGCTTACGTCCAGACCGAATCAACCGACCACACCGCATCTCCGCCGTTCAGTTTCGCTTATAACGCCGATGGAACTCCGCTTTCTGTATGGGCTCCGGTAACAGAAGGACGCTATCTGGCATACTCCGTAATAAATTCGGCATTGCCGAAAAACGAATCTGCCGCGGCCTTCGACGGAACAGTTCCTCCCGGGCCCGATTCCGCGGCGTTAAATGGCCTTGCATACTCGCAGGTCACCAATGACGTTAAAGCGCTTTCTAATTTCGCTAATTTCGGATCCGGCACTGCCGATCTCAAGTTGCTTTTATTCCAAAAAAACGGAAGCACTTATGATATTCGCGGAACCTCATCAGTAAACGGTCCGACAGGATTTTCCCCGGGAACGCTTATATCTTCGATAACGCCTTTAACGCAAGCTTCTACAATCGCTTATTGCTATTCTGATTCCAGCGGAAACGAATCCGTTTATGCGGAAGACGGCATTATAGAAAGTTGCGAAGACGTGGTCGGCATGTCTTTAATAGGTATCTGGTATGATTCGGGAAGTTCAAAATATAAAACATATTTCATAGAAACCGTCACCAAAGGGGCATCATATGCAGGAGCAAAATTAAAGTTATATAACAATAATACTTATATCGGCGAACAGGTCGCAGACAGCAATGGATCTTTTGCCGGCGGTTACAGCGGCATCGTATTTCCCGACGGCGCATATAACGAATCGGTAGTACCGTTTTATACCATCACGACTCCTCAGGGCAATGAATCGTTAAAAGTGCAGGACGGAGTTGTAGCCGGCTTATCGAGCGTTTCTTATTCCGCCGATGTTTTAACGTTAAATTTTACCGGCAATGTAAATGTTTTAAGCAACACTTCCGCAGGCGATTTCCCATTATACGGCGGGCCGGTTTACGGCGCAGGCCAATCATTTCCGCCTGCCGCGCCCGGATCATCCATTCTTACAATAAACGCCGGAGCTTCCAATAATATAAATCCGGGCAATCCGGATCATAAAATTGGGATTACGATATCCAATAATATAGTTTCAAACATCGGCGAAAACGTAATAGCGCCGGTAGCGGCCGGTGGAGTAGATATCCAGTAGCAGTTTTTTTTAAAATCAGCAAAAGAGCATAATTAAATTAATGCTCCGGCAGAAAAGCCAGCACATCGCCCGGATAAAGCGTCAGGCGAATCAGGGGTTGAAAGGGATTTAAGGGAAGGGAGGGGCCTTTTGGCACCTCGCCTTCCCTTATCATAATAACAAGCTATTTAGTGCGTTTTACCCGTTCAAAATGAAAATCGGCTACATTTTATAGCTATATTTTCACGTTAAAAAGCCGTCAGTTATTTACCGCACGTTCCGCCTTCGCAGCCCATTTTAGCGGCTTTAGCTTTGCCGGCGCAGCCGGAACCGTTTTTGCAGCTTGAATTATCGCTCATGCAGCAGGCAGTTTTTGATTTCGAGCATTCGCCTGTTTTACCGCATTCGCATGAAGCGCAGCATATGCAATTTTTACTTTCCGCTTTTTTCACGGCAGATTTTTCGCATGCGCAGCTTTTTGCTTCCGCGTTTTTGGCGCATAAAGCCGCGCCTTTTTTCATTGAGCAATTATCGCCGCACGCGCAGTTTTCGCATTTACAATCGGCCATGGAGCACTTTGAAACGGCTTTGACTTTACAGTTCTGCGAATCGCCGCACGCCTTTATATTTTCGCAAAGGCATCCGGCGCCGGGATTTTCTCCGCAAATACATGACTTTTCAGCCGGGCGCATAAAACCTCTTTCACCGCTGAAAGCGGCGGTAAAAGAAAACGCGAGTACCATAAAAACTATTAACATAACTCCCGATTTTTTGAACATAACTATACCTCCTTAAATTTAACGAAATATGATTACTATTTTTAGCTGACCTTATTTCGTTTTGCAATTCATATTGCAATCTTAATGCCAAATCTAAAAAGGCCTGTAATTACAATTTTTTATTAAAAAAACCTTTCTTTTCGACAAAATTGTCGTCAAATATGTTATAATGTTTTCATCAATCAAAAATATCGGCGCATTAACGCATAATTTGCGCGGCATGTAAGTTGCATCTTAATAAATAAGATGAAGTTAAGATTGAAAGGAGCGGCTATGCCTTCCGGAAAAAATATAAGTAAATTTGTAATAATAATTTTTATATTAATTTTTATATTAATTTCATTTGAAATTAATGAAAGATTTTTCTATGCCATAGAAATGTCGAAGGACGAAACCATCACAGGAACGACCAGGGGGCTTTTGCGTGAAATAATCTGGAACGACAATGAATTCCGTTCCAACCTGAAAAAGCATCTGGACGAAATCATAGCCTCTTTCAAACCCGGCCTGACGCCTAAAGAGCTTTCCGAAAAATACGGCGCTAAAGACGTTTATTTCATGCTGGACGATTCCACCATAACCGATTCGGCTTCGGGCGCCATGACGGGCCTTAAACTGAACCCGCACTTTCAATGCAACCTGGTCGCCGAAGGCAAAAAAGATTATCACTACTTCGGCATCGATCCGGAAATACATTGCGAACAGGACGTTTTTGGAGTTTCCTTCCGGGCGGGAGGAAAAACAGTCAGGATCATGTTCGAACTCAAAAAGCTCGAAAAATTTTTTAACCGTGATAAGCTGACCGCGCTCATGAAAAGTATAGCTCAGTATCAATCGCTAAAGGCAGTCGTGCTTCACGGGTCAGACGCCGGCGGCCCCATAGCGGCTTATTATGAAAACAACGATTTGGACGTTAAAAATTGCGTCTTAAATGAATACTATATCCAGCTTAACGGCCTTTCGCTTTTGAAAATGGCTGCTTACAGCCGCGCCGACCCGCTGTCTGCGCTCAAAGCCCAGAGTAAAATAACTTTTACGATTATGATTTTTTTATTTTTCTCGGCTTATCTGATTATCGAAAAATATGGACGTTTGAAATCCTCCATGGCATCGCTTAAGAGCGATTACTCCAGCCTCAGCGAATTCAGTTTTAAAGCGCTTTCTATTTTTCCGTTTCCGGCCGTTTTGATAGAAAACGATAAAAAAATCCGGCCGTTGAATGCGGCAAGCGAAATTTTATTAAATATCGGGCAATACGGCGCCGGATCCATATATTCAATCGACAGCGCCGGAAGATATTATGATCCTATAATCAGCGGTGAATTGGATTTTTTTAAAGACAATCACGCTCTGGCGGATTTTATAGAAAGTTCCACGGGATTCGGTCAGAGCGAACTATTAATAAAGACTCCCGACTCATCGTTCCGGCCATACCGCTGCCAGCTTGTAAAATCCGGCGGCATGTCGCTGCTGCTGTTTATAGACACGTCAGAAGAAAAAGACCGGGAAATACAGATAGGGATAGCGTCAGAACATAACATGGCGGCGCTTTTTCTGGCAAAACTAGCCCACGAGCTTCGCAACCCTTTAAACTCAATATCCATGAGCCTGCAAATGGCCCGGGGGCTTCCGTGCGACGGAGAGTATCAAGGCAAAACGGCCGCGCAGATAGATTTTTGCCTTGAAGAAATCGAGCGACTCAACCGCATAATCAAAAATTATTTGGGCCGCCGGCCTATGGAGATCGAAACCAGAGAAGTCGACGTCAATGAAATTTTACTTTATTCGATTTCAATAATAAAAAAATATATATCCGGCGGAAATTTCGCTAAACAAATCGAATTAAAGGCGGAAATAAATCAGGAACGCCTTTTGATCGCCGGCAATTACGACCTTCTGATCCAGGCGTTTTATAATATTTTACTCAATTCAGTTCAGGCGGTTTCCGAAATGATTGAAAAATCAAGCCGGTATATTGGAACTTTATCGATAACCGAGTCGGTCGGAGAAAAATCGGTCGAAATAATTTTCGCCGACAACGGAGGCGGAATAGCGGCGCAAGCGCTTGAACGAATTTTCGAGGCCGGATACAGCACGAAAACCGGCGGCAGCGGTCTGGGCCTTGCAATCGTATCGGAAATCGTAAAGCAGCACGGCGCGATCATAAATATTGAAAGCTGCGGCGCCGAAACAAAGGTTAAAATATCATTCCCGTTAAGCGAAGGAGAACAGAAATGAAATGGACTATATTGTTAGTGGACGACGAGCAGCCGCAATTAAATCTTTTAACCCGTTATTTCGAATCTGAAAAATATACGGTTCATTCCTGCGTATCGATGAAAGACGCGCTTAATAAAGCGGAACTTTACAGCCCCGACATGATAATAACCGATTTCGCGATGCCCGACGGCTCAGGCCTGGAGCTCGTCAAAGAAGCGAAAAAAATACTCCCTTCGGTTTCGGCTATTATAATAACCGCGTACGGTACTATAAAAACCGCCGTAGAAGCCATCAAGCAGGGCGTCGATAATTTCGTCGAAAAACCTATAAATCTTGAATTGCTCGAAGCTATGGTGCGGAATATATTGAACGGAAAAAAGGTCGCTGTGGAAAGGGACGTGCTGAAAAATTCCTCCATCGACCCGGCGCCGGCGATTCTCGGCAACGACTCGAAAATTAAAAATATTTCCCGCATCATTCAGACCGTAGCGCCCATGAGCACAAGCGTTCTTATTACAGGCCCGACGGGATGCGGAAAAGAAGTCGCGGCGGCGGCCATATGGCGACAGTCAGAAAGAAACGGCAGGCAGTATCTAAAAATAAACTGCGCCGCGATACCCGATACGCTTTTTGAAAGCGAGCTCTTCGGACACGAAAAAGGAGCTTTCACAGGTGCCGTTGATAAGAAGACCGGAATAATCGAAGCGGCGAACGGCGGCACGCTTTTGATGGACGAAATAGCCGATCTTCCAATGGCCGTTCAGCCGAAGCTTTTACGGTTTCTCGAATCGCGAGAGTATTACAGCGTCGGTTCTTCAAAGCCTCGCAAAGCCGATATCAGAATGATTTTCGCCACCAAAACCGACCTCATGCGCGCGGTGGAAAAAAAAGAGTTCAGGGAAGACCTGTTCTTCAGAATTAACGTCGTAAATATCCACATGCCGCCTTTAAAAGAAAGAAAAGCCGATATCGCAATTATATTCGATCATTTCGTAAAAATAATATCCCAAAAAATGAACCGCGAAGCGCCTGCGCTGGATGATGGATTGATCCGCGCAATAGAAACGTACGAGTGGCCTGGCAATATAAGGGAATTAATCAACGCGGTCGAACGGGCGCTGATTTTTTCAAACTCTCCGGCTTTGAAAGCGGAAGATTTATCACTGTCAGGCGCGGCCTTAAGACCTGATACTCAAATCGAAAATATATTTAATTTTTTCGGCCCTGATTTAAACTGCGCAACGGCTAAATTAGAAAAAATTTATATTACCGCAGCGCTTAAATCATCTAAAAATCAAACGGAAGCCGCTATGAAACTTGGAATTTCCGAAAGAGTACTCAGGTACAAAATGAAGGTTCACGATATTATTCAGAAGGCGTTCGAGTAATAAAAATATTTCGTTTTTTTCAGCCCGCGATTGACATTTAAAAGATAGTTTGATAGTATAATACGATGGTAAAACGCTTTAATTATTAAGGCATGTTTACCGTTGTGCGCTTTTACGAAACTTTAGCGCTTTTTATAAAAATTGGCAATTTAAATTTTTATACAATA
>JAKPTH010000546.1 GCA_029571125.1 bacterium | reverse complement strand
TTACGTAAAACTGGCTAAAGCCATAAGCCCCGCTTATAAAAACATTTTCAGCCTGGATATGCCGCTGAATATAGAAGGGCTTGCGGCCGCCATACTTCTTGAAATCGGCGTTCCGCCCGAATGCGGTCCGGCTTTTTTTATAGCCGCAAGATTGCCTTTCATTTTCACTTCCATATCCGAAATTAAAGGCTGGAATACTGAAAACAATTAATTTATTAATTTTATTAATTTCAATCAAAAACGCGCGCTTGTTCTTATCGGCGCGCGTTTTTGATTTTACGGCCGCTTTCTCTGGCGGCCTAAAATACATAAAAGGCTCATAGCCTCGTCCGGTTAAGCGTACAGATCTTTTTCCAGCGTCGAAGTTCCGTTCGCCTTTTTTTCATTTCCGGCAATTTCTTCAGGCTCTTTATTTTTAGTATATTTCTTCATAACCTCTTTTAAAAATTCTTCCAGAATAAGCCGTGGGTCTTTAGTTTCTTCATCGTCGGGAATCCCGTTTAAATTTTCGTCTTCGGATTCGTCCGAGCGCGGTAAGCCCTGCGCGCCGCCGCCCGGAGGCGAGCCTTGCGGGCGGCCCGTCTGCGGCCTGTTGACTTTGCCCTCCCTGGCCATTTTTTTCATCGCATCTTCATCTTCCTGCCTGCTGATTGCGCCGTCGCTATCGGCGTCTATTTCGTTAAAAATTTCTTCCGCGCTTTTTCCTCCGCCGGGCCCGGCGGCCTTAAACTTAATAAACTCTTCCTTTCCGATTTTATCGTCGCCGTTCGAGTCTATTCGCGAAAACATTTTATCTCGCAATTCCGACATTTTTAGAGCGTTAAATCCGCTTGCGCCGTTTACAGAATTCATCGTAATATTCCTCCTTATTACCTCGCGCCTGGCGCGAAAAGTTTTATCCTCCAATTAAATTATCGGATAATTCAGGCGTTTTCACGGTTAATTATAGTTAACTATTGTAAAGTTATGTTAAGCCGGAATAAAAATATTTACACTATTTTTATTTCGTATATAAGCCTAATGTGATATAATAAAACCATAAGGCGTTTTTTAGCGTCGATCAAAACGGAATTAAATACGGAGGGCTGCGTTGAATAAAATACTTATAATAGACGACGACACCGGTCTGTGCGAACTTTTAACAGAATACCTTTCGGCGGAAGGCTTTTCGGTGACGTCGGCGAACGACGGGGCCGGCGGGGCTAAAGCGGCCGTCGAAGGCCGATACGATCTAATAATTCTGGACGTAATGCTTCCGGAAATAAACGGATTCGAAGTGCTACGAAAAATAAGGCCGGAAACAGCTACGCCGGTAATCATGCTTACCGCGCGCGGCGAAGAAATAGACAGGATCGTGGGGCTAGAAATGGGAGCGGACGACTACCTGCCAAAACCTTTCAATCCGCGGGAATTAATAGCTCGGATTCGAGCGGTTTTAAGAAGAGCCCGAAACGAAACGCCGGACACGGGCCGTCAGTCAAAATCTTTTAAAACACTGGTTTCCGGTGATCTGCAAATGGAAATAGGCTCAAGGAAAGTTACCTGCGCGGGATTCAATATAGAACTAACCTCCGTCGAATTCTGCATACTTGAAATCCTTCTGCGCAGCGCCGGCGAAATGGTCACGCGCGAAACGCTCTTTAAAGTCGCTCTGGGCAGGGACGCTTCGGCTTACGACAGGAGCATCGACGTGCACGTAAGCAAACTGAGAAAAAAACTCGATTGCAGCGCGCCGGGGATCGAACGCATAAAAACAATCCGCAACGCAGGATATTTATACGTTTCAGATCCCGCCGGCCGCCCGGAAGCATAATTTTTTCCGGCATGATCGCCGGCGCGAGCCTCGGCCTTCAATTTAACAATAAGGATTTCTAATGAAAAAAATAAGCATTTTTATAAAAATCTATCTTTCTTTCTGGCTTTTTACGGTGCTGATAGTTTTATCGCAGTTCGCCTTCGACTGGCTCACCCAATCCGGGCCGTTCAGGGGACCGTTTCACGGATTTCACGACAGAATCCTAAGCGCCTATGCTTCGGAAGTGATCGAGCGCCATTCGGGCATGCAAAAATCCGCTTCGGATAAAGACGTAAAAAAAGGCGAAATATTCGTAGTCGATGAAGCTCTCTATGAAATAAGCGGAAAAACTCTCGACGAAGGCCAAAAAAAGATAGCTTCCGCGGCTTTTAAAAGCAAAAAACCCGAACGTTATGATTTTGAGGGGCAAAAATTATTTGCCCGCTCCATCACCGGCCCCGACGGCAAACTTTACGCCGTGGTGCATCTGGAAAAACCGGGAGAATTTCCACAGCCGGGCAATGAAATTCAACGAATGATCATGAGAATCCTTATAATCATTCTTATTTCCGCAGGAGTATGCTATCTTCTTGCAGCCTATATCAGCTCGCCCATATTCGCTCTTCGCGAAGCCGCTCAAAGGTTCTCCGAAGGCGAGCTCGATTACAGGACAGGCGGAGCGATGGCCGGAAGAAAAGACGAATTTTCACAGCTCGCGGAAGCGTTCGACAGGATGGCCGAACGTATCGAAAACCTTATGACCCAGCAGCGGCAGCTTCTGGCGGACGTTTCCCACGAATTGCGCTCTCCGCTTGCCCGGCTTGGAGTGGCGCTGGAAATAGCCAGGAAGCAAAGCGGAGAAGCCGCCGAAAAACCCCTTAACAGAATAGCGCACGAAGCTCAAACGCTTAACGCTTTAATCGGCGACGTGCTCTCTCTCACCAGGCTGGAAAGCGGCATCAAAATTCCCGCCAGCGAACCGTTTTGCCTCGGCGCGCTCATAAAAAAATTGTCGGCCGACGCGGACTTTGAAGCGCAGGGCGGCGGAAAAAAAGTCACGATAAAAGAATTTGAAGAAATAACCGTCAGAGGCGACGAAGAATTGATTATGCGCGCGGTCGAAAACGTCATAAGAAACGCCGTCAAATATGCGCCCGAAAAAACCGAAATAGAAGTGAGCCTCAAAAAATTGACAAAAGATTCGGCCGGGTTCGCGCAAATAACTGTCCGTGACGCGGGTCGCGGCGTGCCGGAATCGGAACTGGAAAACATATTTACTCCGTTCTACAGAGTTTCAAACGCACGCGAACGCCAGAGCGGCGGCAGCGGGCTCGGTCTGGCGATAACGCGACGGGCCGTGCTTCTTCACTCGGGAACGGTAGACGCACGCAACGCCGTAAACGGGGGGCTCATCGTAACTATAACGCTTCCGGCCGAAAACGTTTAAACGTTAAAAATGCCCGGCCGTCAATAAATAAAACGTCTTACATATTGACAAAAAATCACGGTTAATGTATAATCCAAATTACCCGAAACCATTAAACGGCTAAGTCGTTTTAACAAAAAAATCATCGATACATTGCTTTGTTTTTACGTTAATAATAATTGAAAGGCGGTATTATTTTTATGTCATTCGACCAGGCGGCGTTAATCAAAAAAATACCTGAAATCAACCTGATAGTAGACCTTTCGCTTCGCGAAAAAGTCGTAAACGTTTGGCAGGAAGCGCTTTCACGAGGCGGCTGGACGATAGACGATCTCGATAGAATTCCATTTACGCTTTTGATCAAAGAATGCAATATCAGCTTTTGCGAGCACACCCGCGGAGTGACCAAAACGGCCCTGGCCATGGCGAAAGCCATTTCCGAAACCTATCACGAGCGCATAAAAATTAACATGGACTATCTCACGGCCGGCGCTATACTTCACGACGTCGGAAAACTACTGGAATACAAAAAGACCGAAACAGGATATTCAAAAAGCCGTTCAGGAGAGCTTCTTCGTCATCCGTTCTCGGGAGTTATGCTCTGCGGAAAATTCGATATGCCCGAAGAAGTGGCGCATATGATAGCCACTCATGCCAAAGAGGGCGATCTGGGCAGGCGCATCACCGAAGGTTATATAATAAACCATGCCGATTTCGCAAATTTCGAACCGTTCCACAAATAGTAGTGTATAGTGAACAGAGAATAGTGAATAGTTAATGATTTTTGATGTTTTAAAAAAGTCGAAAACCATAACAAACTTACTTAAAATATAAAAAAGTCCATATCTGTTCTCTATTCTCTATTATCTATTATCTATATATCTGTTCTCTATTTTATTATATCGCTTTTCTTTCCGGTTTATTTGCTTTACTCTCTTTAAATATAGTTAAAATAAAAATTATGGGGTGATAAAAATTATGGGTATGACAATGGCTGAAAAAATACTCGCAGGAAAAGCCGGGCTCGATAAGGTAGTGCCCGGCCAGATAGTCACAGTAGAACCCGATTTCGCGATGTCGCACGATAACGCGGGTCTCGTTATAAAACAATTCAAGCAGTTCGGGCTTCCGAACGTGTGGGCTAAAGATAAGATAGTTATTCCTCTCGACCACAGAACTCCTGCCGAATCGGTAGAATCGGCCAACATCCACAAAGAGATCCGTGAATTCGTAAAAGCTCAGAATATAACTCATTTTTACGACATAATAGAAGGCATCTGCCACCAGGTAATGGTGGAAAAAGGCCACGCGCGCCCCGGCGAGCTCGTGGTGGGAACAGATTCGCATACTACCACTTACGGCGCCGTAGGATGCCTTTCCACCGGAATAGGCGCCACCGAAATGGCCGCCATCTGGGCCACGGGCAAAATATGGCTCCGCGTTCCCGAAACCCTTAAAATAACGGTTAAGGGAAAATTTAAAAAAGGCGTATATGCAAAAGATTTAATATTGCACATTATAGGCAGGTTAACCGTAGAAGGCGCCAATTATAAATCCGTGGAATTTTACGGCGATACCATAGAACGCATGAGCGTTTCCGAACGCATGACGCTTTCCAACCTTTCAATGGAAATGGGCGCCAAGTGCGCTCTTATCCCGTTCGACAGTGTCAGCGAAGACTATTTCAAAGCCAGCGGACTTCCTTTCGACAAATCCAAAGCCGTTTATTCGGATCCGGACGCCAGCTATGAACAGACGCTCGACATAGACGCATCGGCTCTCGAACCGCAGGTAGCCTGCCCTCATAACGTGGACAACGTCAAAAACATCAGCGCGATGCCGGAAACAATAGTGCACCAGGCGCTTCTCGGCTCCTGCACCAACGGCCGCCTCGACGATATAGAAATCGCCGCCTCCATCCTTAAGGGAAAAAAGGTTTCCAAAAACGTACGCCTGCTGGTATTTCCGGCTTCCAGAACGGTCCTTCTGCAGGCCATCGAAAAAGGCTATATAACCGAGCTCATACAGGCCGGAGCGGTCGTCATGAACCCCGGGTGCGGCCCATGCCTCGGCGCTCACGCCGGGCTTCTTGCAGACGGAGAAAGGGTCATTTCCTCCTCTAACAGAAATTTCAAGGGCAGAATGGGCTCGGCCGCGGCCGAAGTGTATCTCGGCTCGCCGGCCATGGTCGCCGCTTCCGCTATAACCGGAAAAATAACCGACCCTCGCGAATTCGTTTAATTACAGGAGGTATTGAAATGGAAAATATAATAAAAGGAAGAGTCCTTAAATTCGGAGACAACATAGACACCGATATCATTTATCCGGGCGGATACCTTAAAGAACGCGACCCCAAAAAGATGGCCGAGTACGCTTTCGAAGGCCATGAGAAAGGGTTTTCAAAAAAAATACAGCCGGGCGATATTATCGTGGCAGGCAAAAACTTCGGCTGCGGCTCGTCCCGCGAACAGGCGGCCACCTGCCTCAAAGCGCTCGGAATCGCGGCCATCGTCGCCAAATCATTTTCGCGCATTTATTTCAGAAACGCCATAAACCAGGGAATCGCAATCATAACATGCGCTGAAGAAATCGAAAAGATCGAAAACCACGAAAACATAGAAATCAACTTCGAAACCGGCAAAATAAAAGCTAAAGCAGGCGTTTACGGCTTTCCGCCGCTGCCGGAGCATATGCTTTCAATACTCAAAGACGGCGGGCTCATCGAACATATAAAAAAAGAACTTTCCGCCGGCAAATAATCGAATAGCGAAAAACCTTTTTCACAGGGCGGAACGGCCATATAAGCCTTCCGCCCGCGGCTTCGATATCGCATTCCATAAAGCCTTTTTATTTTTTTAAATACATAATTAAAAATCAAACGAAAACGCCTCTATTTAATTTTAGTCATCATGGTTTAATTATTTTACCGAAAGTGAATTATGAAAGAGACCGACGAAATTTCAAACAAAAATATTATAGAAAACATACAGTGCGCCGGCGACTCCCTCGACAAAATGCCGGTAATGGTCTGGACATGCGATACCTCCGCCAACCGCAACTTTTTTAACAGGCGCTGGCTTGAATTTACGGGCAGGCCTCTGGATGCGGAACTTAAATCCGGCTGGACCGAAGCCGTTCACAAAGACGACTCCAAAGAAGCGCTAAGGCTTATCCGGGCGGCATTTGCACAAAAATCCGATTTCACCGTGCAATACAGGCTTAAACGCCATGACGGGCAATATAGATGGATAGTCGATCGGGGGACGCCGCTTTACGGCGGTGACGGCAATTTCACGGGTTACATGGGAAGCTGCATCGATATCCATGATATAAAGCTCAACGAGCTAAAACTCGAAGATTATACCGAAGACCTCGAACTTTTGATCCAGAACCGCATGTACGAGCTTCATGAAAAAGAAAACCAGCTGAAATATTTCATAGAAAGCCTTCCTTCCATCGCCTGGATAAAAGATAAAAACGGCGTTTACCTGCTCGTTAACTCCGCGTTTTCCGATTTTATGGCCAGGCCTAAAAATGAAATAATCGGCAAAACCGATTTCGAAATCTATCCGCCCGAAGACGCAAAAGAACATACAACCGAAGATCGCGGAGTCATATCCGGCCGCGTCGCCCTGATTTATGAAAAAAGTTCGAAATATCGGAATGGAAGCACCGCCTATCTCGAAATCATCAAAAAGCCTATATTCAATCACATCGACGAAGTAATCGGTCTTGCCGGAATCGCTCGCGATATAACCGAAAGAAAAAAAGCGGAAACGTTTCTTAAAAACGCCAACGAAGAACTCGAAAAGCTCGTAACTGAAAGAACGCAAAATCTGAACCGCGAAAAAAACATGATCGAGCTGTTTTATAATCTCGTGCCGAGCGGCGTTTTTACTTCAGGAAACGACTGCATAGTTACCAGCTGGAATAAAAGCGCAGAAGCGATAACCGGATATCCGGCGGAAGAAATCGTCGGCAAGACATGCCCGTTTTTTTGCGGCGAAAGGCATACGAATTCCGAAGAAATCACAAAAAAGCTCTGTGAAAATCAATATGTCATTAAAGAAGGCGAATTTAAAACTAAAGACGGCAGAATTATATACATATTAAAGAAAACAGGCGCCATAAAAGACGAAAACGGCAATATAACCGGTAAAATAGAAAGCTTCGAAGACATTACCGAAAGGCGCAACGCCGAGAATGAAATTAAAAAAGCGCGCATGGAAGCCGAGCGGGCCAACCGCATGAAAAGCGATTTTCTCGCCAACATGTCGCACGAAATCAGAACGCCCATGAACTCGATAATAGGCTTTTCGGATATGATGTACAACACGAAGCTGGACGAAAACCAGCTCGACTGTCTGAGTCACATCAAAACCAGCGGCCAGGCGCTTTTATCATTGATCAACGACATACTGGACTTTTCAAAAATAGAAGCCGGTAAATTAGAAATAGAGAATATAGAATTCGACCCCGCCAGAATACTATATGAAGTAGTCGGAATCGTAATGCCCATGCTGAACGCAAAAAAATTAGACGTGGACATCGGCAATACTTATGAATTAAAGCATATGCTCATAGGGGATTCAAACAGGCTCAGGCAGGTGCTTTTAAATTTCGCCACGAACGCCATAAAATTTTCCGCATCCGGAAAGATCCGAATCATTTTCGAAAAAAACTCGGAAACCGAAACGGAAGCGGCCGTGACTTTCGGCGTCAGCGACGAAGGCATCGGAATCGCCCGGGAAAAGCTCGAACAGATTTTTTCGCCATTCGTTCAGGCCGACAGCTCCACCACGAGGCGTTTCGGCGGCACCGGTCTCGGGCTGGCCATTTCCAACCAGCTCGTAAAACTAATGGGGGCCGAAAAAATATTCGTCGAAAGCCGGCCAGGCCGAGGCAGCAAATTCTTCTTTAAATTAAACCTGAAGAAAGGCTCGCTCATCAAAGGCGGCGGCGCATACGCTCCCGCGGTTAAAATAGGAGGCGGAAGCGTTAAAAAAAGCCGGAAAATATTGCTCGCCGAAGACAGCCCGCCGAGCATAGCGCTTATGCTCAAGCTTTTAAAAATGCTCGGGCACGAGGTGAGCGTAGCGGAAGACGGCGCATGCGCCGTACGCGCCGCTCGCGCCGAAAAGTTCGACATCATTTTCATGGACGTCCAGATGCCCGAACTGGACGGAATATCGGCAACCCTTAAAATAAGAGAGTTCGACCGCGCCACTCCGATAGTAGCCATGACGGCCAGCGCCATGAAAGACGACATAGATTCTTACTTGCAAGCCGGAATGGCCGCCTGCATTTCAAAACCGATCAACGTAAGCGAAATAGAAGGCGTCATAAACAAGTACGCAGCAATATCATGAAAAATCTCTGCGGCATTTTTTGCTGCCGGCTTCGATTTTAGCGAACGAAAAATAGGCGAACAGCGCCGCCGAAAGATAAAAACCGGCGGTAATGACGTAAGGCAGGCCGACTCCGTGATTCGTCATGAGCCTTCCGGAAATATACGTCGAAACGGTTCTTGAAAAGTTGTCGCCGAGAGTCACTATCGAATTAACCCTTCCCCTCTGGCCGGCATCGGTATTTTCCATTATAAAATTAGTAAATACCGGGTTATTCATATTCATCAGAGCGTTCCGCGCCAGATAAGATATCACGCACATATTAAAAGAGCCCGAAAACCCTAGCGCCAGAAGAAAAGGCAAAGACGCGATCTCCATAAAAACGATCGAATTGATTTTACCGTACCTGATCGTGATAGCAGGAGTCAGAAGCATCGAAAAGGCCGTAATAATATTTGCGAGCATAAATATCACGCCTATTTCGCCCGAATCCAGCGCGAATTTCTGCGCAAAGTAAATGTTAAAAAAAGGCACGATAAGCCCGGCTCCGCAGCCTATGAAAAAAGTGTATATTACAAATTTATTATATAACCTTCCCGACGGCGGTCCTGAAAAGTTTTTATTCCGGATGGAATCGCCGCCCGGAGATTTATCCCGCGAAGAACCGGCTCCGGCAGCGCCGGAAATATAAAAAAGCGGCAATGCAGATAAGAGAATAAACGCCATGGAAATCAATATCGAATAACGGTAAGACGCACCCGCCGAAAGCGTTTCAATGCCCGCCAGACGCGAGCCCTTAACAAGCGCTATGGGCATATAGCCGCCGCAAACGTTTCCCAGCATGGCACCCATAAGCATATAGCTGGAAGAGGCCGAATATACGTAGTCAAGCTCCGGCGGCCTGGCGTTTTCGTGCAGAAACGGGGCTGACGTGCAGGCGCGCAAAGCGGCAGAAGCGCCGTTGATGAAAGCGCACAAAAAAATGGCGGCTTTGCTCTGGAACATAAAAAGAAGCGAATATCCGAAGAAATGCCCCGCAAGAGTTATATAAAAACTCGCCACGCGGCCGATCTTATCGGACAGCCTGCCGGCGAGCAGCAGTAAAACCGCCGAAGTGCCCGTGGAAACCGCGTAATAAGTGCCTATGAAATCTTCTCTAAATTTAAGTTCCAGAAAATAAAGGCCCAGGAAAACTTCAATCGATGAAATGCCGAAACTCAGCATGGCGTTCGAAAAGATAAAAAACCTGCAGTTGGGCGAAAAGGAAGTTATTTTTATAAGATACCTCTTTATGTTTCTCATAGGATGTTGAATTATACCACAAAAAAGGCTAGCTGTCTATAAGCCGAAAGTTTCACATATCCGGGTATAATTGCCTATAAAATAGATATTTCATTTTTTACTGTAATATGAAGGCAAATTATTATAAAAATATAGTTTATAAATGCTTTTTCTTGACAAATTAATAATAGTGAAGTAAAATCAATTTTGAATTTTTTATCGCGATTTATTAAAAAATAAGTTAATGAGTGAAAAAAATCATAATATAATTTAACATGTAATTAAGGAGATATTTATGGAATTTAAAAAATGGGCATTAACCTTATTCGCGGCAGGCACGCTTGTTACATCCCCGGCTCCCTGCGTTGCACAGACTTCTGAAATTGAAGCTTCTAAAGCGTCTATTGAATACGTTACCGTTGAAAAAGAAGAATATCCTTTTTTAAACGATAAAATCGGTACAGTTATTTTTGACAGATGGACCGAAGAAAACTTAAAAACTATGACAAACGCCGCATGCAATTGCTCGGTCAAAAATTTCATATTTTGCGATTCCATTACCAGCGGCCTGGCTATGATAAAGTCAGGCAGGGCGGATTTTTTGATGACAACCGATATCACTGCCAATTATGTAGCCAGAAGAAACCACGACCTTAAGGCAATCAACACTCCCGGCGGCCTCGAGATCGTAATGAGCATGAGAAGCTCCGATGGCGCTTTAAAGGACTCGTTTGACGCGGCTATTAAAAAACTCAAAGAAACAGGCAAACTGGCCGAGCTTGAAACCAAGTGGATAAAGGAACTTCCGGTCGGGCAGGAACCGGCGGCTGCAAAGATCGAGAAAGCATCCGATACGGCTGAAACTATATATGTCGGCGTATCCGGCGATATGCCGCCCCTCGATTACATAGCGGCGGACGGAAAACCGGCCGGTTTCAATATAGCTTTACTGGCCGAAATTTCAAAGCTTACCGGAAAAAACATAGAAGTAGTATCGATGGATTCACAGGCTAGATTCACCGCGCTGGAATCAAAAAAAATCGACGTTTTTTTCTGGATGGTTTTTGTTTCCGATCCATCCGTCAAGGAACTTATGAAACAGAACCCGGACGAGCAGTCAATGAACAAAAAGTTCATATTTACCGATCCACACTGCATAGTTAAAACAGGGTTCATATTGAAAAAATAACCTTTACGCGAACGGCATGACATCGTAAAAGTTATTTTTCATTCCGGCAAGTAATTACGCTTCTCTTTGCCGGAGCCAAACGCCCAGAAACCGATTGCGGCTAATGGCTAAATGCTTTTTGCAGTAAAAAAATATAAATTAAATTTTTATTGCGCGCAAAAAAAAATATGGTATAATAATTCCAATTGAAAAATATACGCTCTCAACACAAAAAAATATCTGGAGGTAGGAATAGATGGCAAAGTACAAAATCGCTTGGCTGCCGGGAGACGGCGTGGGCAATGACGTTATGGAAGCGGCAAGAATAGTGCTCGACGAAATGAAACTCGACGCCGAATATATCCACGGCGATATAGGCTGGGAATTCTGGTGCAAAGAAGGAAACCCGCTGCCCGACAGAACTAAAAAACTCCTCGGTGAAACCACCTGCGCGCTTTTCGGCGCTATTACCTCAAAACCCAAAGAAGAGGCCGATAAAGAGCTCGTCGCCGAATTGAAAGGAAAAGGCCTCGTATATAGAAGCCCTATCGTGTCGCTGCGTCAGGAGCTCAATCTGCACACATGCCTGAGGCCCTGCAAATCATATCCCGGTAATCCCCTTAATTTCGAGCTCAGAAGCGATATCGACTGGGTCATTTTCCGTGAAAACACAGAAGGCATGTACGGCGGAGTGGAATTTCACCCGCTGCCGAAAGAAGTTTTCGACGTGATCGCCAAACATAACAAGGCCATTTCCAAATTCGAAAAATTCGGCCTCGAAAACATAGCGATGTCCACGCGCATAATGAGCCGCCAGATGTGCGCAAATATAGTCAGACAGGCGTTCGAATTCGCCCGCAAATTCAAACGCAAATCCGTAACGGTCGTCGATAAGCCGAACGTGCTTCGCGAAACGGGCGGACTCATGATCAGAACTGCGCGCGAAGTGGCAAAAGAATATCCGGAAATAAAAATGTACGAAACCAATATCGACGCCCAGACCATGTGGATGCTTAAAAATCCTCTCGATTACGACGTAATCGTCGCCGAAAATATGTTCGGCGATATATTATCGGACCTTGCCGCGCAGATGGTCGGCGGCATGGGATTCGCATCCTCCGCCAACATCGGCGATAAATACGCCGTTTTCGAACCGTCGCACGGCTCGGCTCCAAAATATGCCGG
>JAKPTH010000541.1 GCA_029571125.1 bacterium | reverse complement strand
AATTATCGGCAAAAGTTTATAAAAATTAATTTTTTCACAATAAATATAGCTTTTAAAAGCTAAATTATGCAAGGCCGAAATAAAAAAAAACGGGATATTCCCGTTTTTTTATTTTGGCTCTTTTTTTATTATATATAGTATTATAAAAGCAGTTAATAAGCTTTAATATTATTATTCCTGGGCTTTTTTGAGAGCGTTTACGCCGCCGACTATGTCGAGTATTTCGGCTGTAATAGATTCCTGCCGCGCTCTGTTTAATATGAGCGTCAGTTCGCCTATAAGTTCGCTGGCCTTATCGGTGGCGGAGCTCATGGTTATCATTCTGGTTCCCTGCTCGGAGCACGAAGACTCGACGATGGCGTTAAATATAAGCATTTTTACGTAGCGCGGCAGAAGATAGTTAAGGATATCGCTCGAGTTAGGCTCGAATTGGAAATCGTTGGCAATGGCCTGAACTGACGACTGCGCGGCGAATTCTCTACGTTTCAAGTCCAGGGGCAGTATTTTATCTACGGTTATCTTATAGGTTATGGTTGAAACGTAGTGCGTGTACAATACCTGAATATCTTTGGATACGGCCGTATCGTAAACGTGAAGCACTTCGTTGACCACGGATTCTATGTCGTCGAATTTCGGATCGGGCTTGTTCAAAGGTATGTTGAATATAACTTTATATCCGCGTTTTTTAAGATAATCATAGCCTTTGGTGCCAATTGATATTACTACCGTCTCATAATCATCGGCTTTTGATTTTCTGATAATATTTTCAGCCTCTTTGCAGATATTTATATTAAAAGAACCGCAAAGGCCCTTGTCGCCGGTAACGACGATAAGACAGCGGACTCTGGGAGCTTCTGCGATATCGGCGGCGCTGAGCACGTACGGATGCTTGTGTTCCGCAAGATACGAAGCCATATCGGCGATCATTTCTTTTATGCGCTTGAAGTAAGCGCTTATGCCGCTCAAACGGACCTGCGCCCTTTTGAATTTAGCTGCGGAAACCATTTTCATGGCGCGCGTGATATGCTGTATCGATATTATCGATTTGATCTTTCTTTTTATTTCTTTTGCCTGTTTCATCTTTTATTTCTCCGGTAGAGGCTTGCTATCTGTTGTATTTTTCCTTGTTAAAAATAGCGAAATATTCGCCGCAGCTCTTTTTTAATAACTCGCTCGTAGTGTTATCGAGGGTTTTGGTCTTTTTAATTTCGACGGCTATCTGAGGGTATTTATCGTCGATATATTTAATGAATCCGTTTTCAAAAGAGCTTACGTCGCTTGTCGCCAGGTCGTCGAGAAGCCCCCAGGTTCCTACGGCTATTATAGCTATCTGGTGCTCGACTTCCATTGGATGGTATTGTGGCTGCTTGAGGATTTCGGTGAGCTTCTGGCCGCGGTTGAGCTGAGCCCTTGTGGCTTTATCGAGATCCGATGCGAATTGAGCGAACGCCTGCAGTTCGCGGAACTGCGCCATGTCGATACGAAGGCGGCCGGCGATCTGTTTCATGGCTTTGATCTGGGCGTTGCCGCCGACGCGCGAAACGGATATGCCGACGTTGATGGCGGGGCGGATACCGGAATAAAAAAGGTCTGATTCGAGATAAATCTGGCCGTCGGTTATTGAAATTACGTTCGTGGGAACGTAAGCCGAAACGTCGCCGGCCTGGGTTTCTATTATGGGCAGAGCGGTAAGCGATCCGCCGCCGTTTTTATCGCTGAATTTGCAAGCTCTTTCGAGGAGTCTCGAGTGCAGGTAAAATATGTCGCCCGGATAAGCTTCGCGTCCCGGCGGTCTTCTGAGAAGTAGCGACACCTGGCGGTAAGCCGCGGCGTGCTTGGAAAGATCGTCGTAAATTACGAGCGCGTGCTTGCCGTTATTTCTAAAATATTCGCCTATGGCGCATCCCGCGTAAGGCGCTATGAACTGCTGCGATGCGGGATCCGACGCCGTGGCCGAAACTACGGTGGTATAGTCCATGGCTTTGTTCTGTTCGAGCGTTCTTATAACCTGGGCCACGGTGGAGCGTTTCTGGCCTATCGCCACGTAAACGCAATGGACGTCCTTGCCGCGCTGGTTTATTATGGTGTCTATGGCTATGGCCGTTTTACCGGTGGCGCGGTCGCCTATTATGAGCTCGCGCTGGCCGCGGCCGATAGGTATCATGGCGTCGATGGCCTTTATGCCCGTTTGAAGAGGTTCTTTGACCGGTTGCCTTTCAACGACGCCCGGAGCTTTTGATTCGATCGGAAGATATTGTTTGGCGATTATGGGGCCTTTGCCGTCGAGGGGCCTGCCGAGCGCGTCAACGACGCGGCCTACGAGTTCGGGGCCGACCGGAACGGATATGATTCTGCCGGTGCAGCGGGCCGTGTCGCCTTCTTTGATAAGTTTATCGTCGCCGAGCAATATGCAGCCGACTGAATTTTCTTCCAGGTTCAAAGCCAGGCCGTAAACGTCGTTAGGAAACTCTATAAGTTCTCCGGCCATGGCGTTTTCCAGTCCATGGATACGGGCGATGGAGTCGCCCACGGTAACTACGGTTCCCACCTGGTCGAGGTGCAGCGCCGTATCGAACTTATTTATTTCCTGAGTCAATATCTTAACCACTTCATCTGGTCTGATAGCCATTTATCACTTCCCCCATTCGCTTGTATCGAATAATTAAATGCTTTACTAAGATAAGGCGCGCCGGTTATTTTTCTACGTCGATGACGCGGGACGCTTCGGGCGCCGAGTCTAAAATTCCTATGAGCTCGTCGCGGCGCATCTGTTCGTTGAGCGTGTTGAGCATTCTGGATACGCGCCAATCGATGACGTCGTCGCCGATTCTAACGAGAATGCCGCCTAT
>JAKPTH010000538.1 GCA_029571125.1 bacterium | reverse complement strand
CGCCGGCTATGAGAGCGGTCCTGTATTTGGATTCCTGACCCATCCATGGAATCTGCGCTACATGGACTTTATATTTATTGCCTTCGAGCGAAGACCACTTTTTGGCTATCGCCTCAAAAAGCTTGTATTCGTCGGGCCCGTATGAAACCCATACCAGTATGTCGTTATCGCCCAGACCTCCTGGCCTGGAACAGAAAAAAGTCCCGAATATAAAGAAAAACAGGAGCAGACCTATCGCCGTCGTCATTATATTGCTATTTTTAATCATTCGAACCACCTTTATTATAACCGCTAATTTTACTTATTATTGATTGCCTAAATCTCACAAATATGAAGCCGGTTTTTTAAAAAGCCCTTTTCTTCGCCGGCCGGCTATTCTTTTACCGCGCCTTTAGTCATGCCTTCGATAAAAAAGTTTTGCGCTACTAGGAACAAAATCGCCATGGGTATGATCGAAAAGCACGACGCGGCCATCATAAGCTCCCATTCAGAGCCGTGAGGGCCTGAAAAATAGGCCAGCCCGACCGGAATCGTCAATATGGCCGAACCGGGCTTTGTTATAACGAGCTGCCATATAAAGTTGGACCAGTGGAATAAAAAAGTCAGCAGAAAAAGCGTGACTATTATAGGCATGGCCATAGGCACTATTATTACCGTAAATATCTGCCATTCCGAAGCGCCGTCGAGTTTTGCGGCCTCGATAAGCGAGTCGGGAATGCTGCGCATGAACTGGCGCATCATAAAAACGCCGAAAATATTGGCGAGATGGGGGATTATAAGCCCCTGATAAGTGTCGAACCATCCGAGTTTGACGGTGATTACGAACTGCGGCACAAGATACATCATGCCGGGAATCATCATGGTCGCTACCAGAAGATAAAATAAAAAATCCTTGTAAATAAAATTTTTCTTGGCGAAAACGTAACCCGCCATGCAGGCGAAGGTCGTGGCGAAAATCGCGGCCATGGAAGCCACTATTATACTGTTGAAGAAATATTTCATGAAATTGAATTCGGCGAAAACCTTTTTAAAATTCTCAAGCGTATAAAGCTTTGAAAATCCTTCATAGCTGAATGAATCCGGAATGAATGCGAACTTGAATGCCGTGCCGGGCTGCTTCATAGCGGACAATATCATCCATATAAGCGGAAAAAGCACTACCAGAGCGCCTACCGCAAGAAGAAAATATAATATTGAACGAGTGATCAGGCGGTTATATTTAACAGCCAGAAGCTTAGCCTTTAAAACCGGATCTTCGGCGGCGGCCGCAAGAGCCTGGTTAGTGTTTTTATTTTCGTTATTAGCTGACATTATTACTTCCTCCTGTTCTTTAGGGTCCGATTAATCTTCCGGGGTCAGGACTTTTTCCTGCACTTTTGAAATGACTATCGTGAGAACCAGCAGCGCGTAAGACATTGCCGCGGCGTATCCGAACTCGCTCTGCTCCCATTTTGTGAAAAGATAATAACCCGTAAGTTTGGTGGCCCCGAGCGATTTGCCCAGCACCGTAACTATCGGCCCGCCCTTGGTCATGGCGTATATTTCCGTAAAGGCGTTAAGCGCGCCGATTATACCGGTAACGGCCATGAAAAATATTATGGGTTTGACAAGGGGAAGAGTTATATAAAAAAACTTCTGTATTTCGTTACAACCGTCGATATCGGCGGCTTCGTAAACCGCTTCGGAAATATTTTGTATCGCCGCCAGGAATAGTATCATTCCAAAGCCCGCGCCCTTCACCACGAGAGCGAAAACCACCGCAGGCATGCAAGTGGCCGGCGTGCCGAGAACGCCGTTATTAACAGCGCTTCCGAGCACCTTCGAAGCGCCGCCGAGAAGGCCGCCGCTGCCGAATACCAGAACGAAGGCCACGCCGTAAACGAGAATATCGAGCAGATGGGCGAGTTTTTCATTTTTAACGTACCTGCTCATCGGAAAGCTTATATATATCTTATATATGAAAAACAGGACCAACCCGTAGCAAATTCCCTGGGTGAACATCGTAAAAAGCGATATAAAAAAGCTGTTGGTAAAATTGCCGAGAAAATCGTATGTGAAAAAATCGAAGACAAGCTTTATAAACTTGTCCACTATTCCGTCTTTGCTGTAAATCAAAGTCCATATTGTGCCGATGACGAACATATCAAGGACGTTAGGCAGAAAATAAGCCGAGCGGAAAAAATTTTTAAACGATATTTTATTATTTAGAAGTATCGCCAGAACAAGCGAAGCCAGTATGCCGAGCGGCATTATAAGAAGGGCGTAATAGAAAGTCATCAGGACGGCCCACAAAAATTCTATGTCGGTGAAAAGATTGAAATAATTTTTAAGCCCCACCCATTCGAGCGAGCTGAGAGAATATCCCGTTCCGGCCTCCTGAAAACTCAAAAAAAATGAATAAACTATAGGATAGGCTAAGAAAACCAGGAATATAATTAAAAAGGGGGCTAAAAAAAGGTAGGATACTTTGTTTTCCTGGCTCTGGGTTGAAGCTTTTGCCATAAATATTTATGCTTTACAAAGAAATAAAATTTCTCGCCGTTTTTTAGTGATTATACAAATCTCTGAAAGAACGTTAAAAGCATATTTCCTCCTTTCGAAATTATTATTTTATACTAAAATGACGAAATAAATATACGCTACTTGGATATGTAAGGCTTCACGTCGGGGAAGGAGCCCTTAACGCCGTTGAAAGCCTTGCTTGCCGACTCTTTAGAAGCGTAGCCGGTTATCCTCACTCTATATACCGAATCGCCGGAAGCGAGTTTTCCCGGAACGATAGAAACGTTTCCCATGCCCAGTTTTTTTAATTTAGCCTTCAGGACGTCGGCGTTTTTATTGCTCTTATATGTGCCTATCTGTATATAGTAAGGGCCCTTTTTGTCGCCCGTATCGGCTGCAGCGGGCTCGTCGTCGGCCACGATTTCGAATTCGTCTTCGCCGGCGGTTATCTCGTCATCTTCGGCCGCAGGCGGTTCTTTGGGAGCCGGCCTGGTTTCTTTTTTTTCTTCTTTAGGTTTCGCAGGTTTCTTTTCTTCTTTTATCACGGGCTCTTTTTTTTCAGCGGCCGGCGTCTCGGGCTCTTTTTCGCCGGCGGGTCTTATTTCTTCCACGGGCTTCACTTCCTCCGCGGGCTTTATTTCTTCGGGTTTTGCCGCAGCTATTTTAAAGTCGCCGCCCGTTTCCGCCGCGGGAGGCGCCTTAGCCTCTACTTTTTCAGCGGCAGGTTCTTCGCCGGCTGGAGCCGCTGCCGAATCGGCCGTCTTAACTTCGCCGGCAGGTTTGGCCGCGGCGGCCGGTTTTATTTCTTCGGGTTTTTCGGCCGGAATTTCGGCCGCTTTAACGGGGGAAACTGTTTTAGCGGCTTCCGCGGCGGCCGGAGCCGGCGATTTCACATCGGCGGGCTTTTCGGCCGGCGTTTTTATGCCGGCGATTATTCCGGAATCAGGCGTGGAAACGACCACTTCTTTTTTTACTTCCGTCTTTTGCGCCACCACGGGCGGAGCGTAATCAATTTTTGCGTTAGGATCAGGCACGATAGTTATTTCGGCCGGATAATTTTTAAGCTTTACCGAATTTAAAAATGTTTTAGCGTCCTCGTAATTTTTGAATATACCCAGCTGAACTACATACTGGTTCTTTTCAGGATTGATTATAAGCTTTTTTGAATAAAGCCCCTTGGATGAAAAAACAGCGATTATTTCATCGGCTTTCGATTCCCCGTAAAAATCCGGTCCGTCGTGAGAACCTATCTGGACAGAGAAAACTTCGTTTTTATTCAGCGTCATATTGTCGGTGAGGACGCTTTCGGTTGAACCCGCCGCGCTAATCTCGCCTTCTTCGACCTTGCTGTCCGAATCGGATGATATTTCCACATCGCCGGCAGTACCGGCGCTTTGCACCCGCGCGACGCTTACTTCCTGCTCGCGCACCTGCTGGCCGTAGTAAAGCCCTACAAGCACGACTATTATGACTACGATAATCCATGAAAAAATTATAAGCATTTTTTCGTTGGTTGAAGACATGGGTTTAAAATTAAAATTTTTATTCTGTTTCATCATCTATCTCCGAATTTTTTTAGCAAAATTTTATCATTTTTTTAATAAATAGTCAATTGCCGCAATTATAAAAATTGCCATATATTTTTTCGCCGCAGTAAGCGCATTCGCCTTTCGAGTTTATCGCGATCGGCTCGCAGATATAATTTTTTCTTTTTATTACCATTTTTTTGCAGCCCGGACAATACGTAGAGTTTTTATCGCAATCGGTTATGTTTCCGAGATAGACATATTTAAGCTTTTTGACGGCCAGATCGTAGGCCCTGTAAAGGCTGGCGGCCGGGGTGGGCGGATAGTTCATCAGATAGGCCGGATGATATTTTGAAAAATGAAGAGGTATGTCGGCCGAAACCGAAGCTATAAAATCGATAAGGGCGCCGATCATATCGTCGGAATCGTTCAGCCCCGGAATCAAAAGGTTAGTCACCTCCACGATTATTCCGGCTTTATAAGCGGTTTCAATTGTCCTGCAGACGCTTTCAAGCGAACCCGAACAAATCCTGGAGTAAAATTTTTCGTCGAAAGCCTTGAGATCTATATTCATGGCGTCTATTCGACCGGCGAGCCCGGCGAAAGCTTCGGCGGAAATATCGCCGTTGGTTACCATCACGGTCTTGTATGAGTTTTCCCTTATAAATCCGGCCGTGTCGTATACGAACTCATACCATATTATCGGCTCGTTATATGTATAGGCCACGCCGCAGCAATCGCCGGCGCGTTGAACGAGCGAAAGCAGCCCGGGCCCGTCGATTTCCACCTGAGGAGTCCGCGACTGGGAAATCTCGTAATTCTGGCAGAATTTACATGAAAAATTGCAGTAATTAGTTCCTATGGAAACTATCGAGGAGGAAGGCATAAAATGATGAAGCGGCTTTTTTTCGATGGGATCTAAGTTCACGGCGGAAGCGAGGCCGTAATTAAGCGTATAAAGCACGCCCGCGACGTTTTGACGCGAACGGCAAAAGCCCGTTTTGCCGGGCGCGATAACGCATTTGTGAGAGCACAGAAGGCAACGCAGGTTCTGCGAACCTTCAATCTTTTCGTAATGGCGCGCCGTAATTTTTGCCGAACTCATAAGCATCTCCAGACGATCATTCGGACATTTTTTCTATTATCGCTTCCCTGGGGCATCTGCCCACGCATATCCCGCAGCCGATGCACTTTTCAGTGAGCACCCTGTAAGGGGTTTTCGAATCTCCGCTGATGGCGGCCGACGGGCATATCTGAGCGCATATGCCGCACATATTGCATTTGCCTTCTATTATCGAAACGATCTTTTCGTTGAGGCTTTTCGACACTATAATCGAAAGCGGACATTTGGCGGCGCATATGCCGCAGTTGACGCATTTATCGTTATTGACTCGCGGCACCCTGGCGTCGGTATCGATGGCGTAATAAGGGCAAGCCTTCACGCAGACCATGCAGCTTATGCATCCGCTGGAGCATATTTTATGCACCATTGCGCCGTTGTCTCTCGTCTGGCAGCGTATATATGTTTTGCTGTTGCGGTCCATTATTTTAATGACGTCGAAAGGGCATATCTGAGCGCACTTACCGCATCCGACGCATTTTTCTTCGTTTATGCGCGGCAGAAAATTGTCTATAAGTTCGATGGCCCCGACCGGGCAGACTTTCACGCAGTCGTGAAGGCCTACGCAGCCGTATATGCATTCGCGGTTTCCTTCCCACAAAAGCTTGACGCCGGCGCAGCTCTTGGTACCATAATAGCGGTACTTTTCGGCGCAGTTGGAAACGCCTGCGGAGCAGAAGAGCCTGGCGGAAAGGTTGTTGTCGAAAACGGGAGAGTAGCCCCAGATGTTATGAGCGTTTTTGATTATGGTATTCGAAGAGTGCGCGCATAAATTCACCAGCTCCGGCGAATCGCAGGCGGCCTGGGCGAAATCGTAGCAGCTGGCGAAACCGCACTTGCGGCAGTCTATGGATGCAAGCAGCTGAAAAATTTTTAAAGCCCTGTCGTCTGCGGCACCGATTTTTTTAGACGCCCCCGAAGGGCCCGCCCCGGAACGGACCGAATACAAATATTCCCCCGCGGCCGCCGCGGTTAAAACGAAACCGGCCAGATAAAATAAAACAGGTACATTCATAATTTATAATAAACCACTTTATTTTTCTTCAACTTTTATTCCGTCTTCGCGTATGATCCTTACCCAGGAAGCGTGAGACGACTTTTCATAAGACTCGAATCTTTCGCGGGCAGATTTTACCGCCGCCGCCTGATCGCGCGCGTCGATAAAAAAATCCACCGTATGCTCTTTTTTGGTGCCGCTGTCGAAATATGGAATTGTAACTTTAAATTTTTTTAATGAACTCACTTACACCACCCTGAAAAAAATAGAAAATGAAGCCGAAAATAATCCGAATAAAATCATTTCATAACAAAAAACCGTAAAATCATCCGCTGAATCGCCGTTATCCTCTGCGTGCCTTTTAATGTAAAAAAACAGGGATGAAAACATAACGAAAGCCAGCCCGGCTCCAGAGGAAGCGAAAAAAACGTCCGCCGCGCTTTTGGCCGAAAGGTAAAGCTGCATGGGAAAAACCAGGCTCACAAGGTTTATCGAATCGAATATGTTGAAATCCGAGTGCCTGAGAAGCATAAAAAACAATTCGTTTAAAAAAAACGCCGAAGCCGCGATCATGAGAAAGACGTATTGCTCTTTTAAAGCGTATTTAGCAAAAAATAAATCCCTGAGGAAAAAAAAGGCTATTGAATTAATAACAAGCGTAATTGAATTTACGGCGCAAACAGTAAAGTAAGGCCTGAAGTCGCTTCTTTTGTGGCCGAATATTATTTCGACGCCGAAGCCTGAAAATAAAAGTATATTGAAAAACAAAAAATATTCGCCGAACATAACTAACTTTCTTTGCGCATATGCAGAAAATCTTTTTTACTCACGTGCCTATATTATAACATACAATAAGCCATTATCAAATCATTTTTTTCAAAAGCCTGCTGATCAAAAGAGCGCACACCGCTGAGGTGATTATAGCCGAACAAGGGTATGAAAAAAAAGTGATTTTATTATCCAGCTTATCGTTAAAAATGTAAATCAGAAAGCCGTAAGTAAAAAACATGGCCATGCCTGAAGCGGCCACTATAAAAAAATATTTTAAAAAATCAAGAAAACCGTTGAAATGCTTGAATTCATAATCGAAGTATATTCCGGCAACGGAAACCGAACTGATAAACACGAACATCTGAGGACTTCCTCCCGCGCAGTATTTGCCGGCAAGCAGGACTGCGTAAATAAAATAGTTGAAAGAAAAGGCGGCCACTACCGCGAAAAGGTATTTTCCACGGTAAGTAACGTTTTTAAGAGCGTAAAGGCTCAGCGAGCTGACGCTCATCGCCGTAAAATACAAAACCGAATACAGCGCGGCGGAAGAAAGGCAATCGACCGCCATCAAAAGTGGAATAACACCGATAGTGCACATTTTTAAAAAATTAAAATTTTTCAATCCCATCTCCGTGAAATATAACTTTTTACCGGCGGGAAAATACCCGACATAAATTTGATCAGCTTATACTTGAGCGTATAAATTTCATGACGGGCGCCGCTTTCTTTGAACAATTCGGCGTTGTCGGTTTTAACGTCGCTTATAAGAAGCTGGCTGAAAGCTTCCGTAAAGATTTCATCCCTCGCGCCGCCGGAAGTGAATACAGTCTTTTTATCGCTCAAAATGAAGATCTTAGCTATGTGGCCTGAATTTTTTATAACGAAACCCAGCTTAACCCTTTTAAAATAACCGGGGAAAAATGCTTCGAGGTATATTCCGCGCTTTTTGCCGGCTATAAAAATATCTTTTACGGCGGAATTTTCAAGCAGCCGCGCTTCGCTCTGGCTTATCTGGTCGGAAGGAATCTGCGGAACGAAATCCATGCGGCGTCCGATTGTGATTTTATCGCCTATGGCGTTATATATTGCAGCGCTAATATTCATCGAGGACTGATCCGCGCTCTGAGAAAGTTTTATTTTTTTCGATTCGTTGATAGCCGTCTTTATTTTATTGGAAATCGTTTCAAGCACGTCCATGCTGCTTGAATTGCCTGCCGAAATAAGGCCGCTCGAAGTAAATACGATCTGAGAATCGGCGGAAATTAAAAATTTTATCCAGGGGCCGTTCTGGTTTTTAAACTTGAAGCTTTTATAAACGGCTTCGGAGCTAAGCTCGCTCAAAAGCCCCGAGTTGGATTCATAAAGCGCCGACGAAGGCGTACCGCTCTGCCATGCGTAAAATCCCGGCGGGATATCTTCGAGGCTGATCCCCCTGTCTAAAAAAGCCGATTTGATCTTTTCGTCGGAAACGAAAAAGCCCGCGTTCATGAAATGTTCCGGGGAAGTTTTTGAAACCTCCAGAAGGCCGAATGAAAGCAGCAAACCCAAAGCCGCTGTGACGACGGAAATAATGATTTTATTCACGGCGGCCTCCCGAATTAAAAATGTTATCTATCAATGGAACGCACGTCGAAGCGATCGCCAGCGAATAATTCGCGCAGTCGCGGCCTTCGAATGAAGCGCTTAAAAAGGCGAACAGGACGCCGTAAAGGAAGCCGTAAAGGACCCGCGCAGAAAACCTCATGGGCGAGCTGTAATAATCGGTAAGGATAAAGCAGGAATAAAATAAGAACATGCTCGCAAATGCATGGCTGAGAAATTCCGAAATTATCACGCCGGCGCCGCCTCCGTAATAATTAAAAGTAACCGCGGCGCCGAGTCCGGCCGCAGCGCCGATAAGCGGCGCCGAATCGACGGAACTTTTAAATACGAGGAATATGAAGGCGGCAGCGCATAAAGTAATTGAAAGTTCGCCGTAATGGCACGGATGCCAGGCAGAAAGAAGTTCTATGATCTTTCTGACGCTTTCGCCGGCGCCGGCGCCGCCTTCGTTATGTATATTAAAAAGGAATCCGCCGGAATAGCTTTCGGCCGGAAGCGGATTGAACCATGCCGCCGACATGAAAGGGCGAGGGCCGTTGAAAAAATACATTTTTTCATTAAACGCCATCGCCAGAAAACATGAAACAAGAGCCACCGGATTTATTATCCTGACGCTATTGGCTTCGCGGGGGAAAAAAGCCAGAAGATTTAGCGCGAGAGCGCCGATTATGACCGCCGGATAGGAAGTTCCGGCCGGAAGAGCCAGGGCCATCAGGAGGGCGTAGTAATAGTTTTCATGTTCGATATCCGCCAGCCTTCTGCCTTTCAACTTTAAGGATATGTAAGTGGGAAGTAAAACGAAAAAAGCCGTTACAAGTATCGTACCGAGCGCCATCATTCCGTAATGGTAAATGGCCAGCAGCGCCAGCGGCGCGAGTGCCAGAAGCCTGTTTAAAAATATGGCCCCCTTCGAAAGCGGAGTGTGTATGTAAGGATGGATCGAAACGGCGAGATCAAATTGATTCATTCATTTTCCGCCTTCTGATATTGGCTTCGAGTATCATTTTTTTCGACAATATGATGGAGTGGGCAATATTGATGCGCGAAGGGCATATATATGAACATACGCCGCACTCTATGCAGGAATAAATTCCCTCTTCGACGGCTTTTTCGTGCGCGGAAGAACGGCTTATGAAGTTGAGGCGTGCCGGGTTAAGGCCCATCGGGCACCTGTCGACGCATTTTTTGCACCGCATGCATTTTTCCTCGCCAGACGAGGAAAGCCTTTCGGTAGGAATGACGGTAATCGAACGGTTTGGTTTTATAATCGGAACGTCGAGCGTGAATTGAGAATATCCGGACATAAGGCCGTCTACTATTACCGAATTGACGTTGCCGCAGAACCCGCCGCACTGTTCGACTATATCGGAAATATAAGTCCCGATTCTGGCCTTCACGTTAGCCGGCCTGGTTATTCCGTATCCGGAAACGGTAAGATGGCAATCTATTTGAGGTTTATTGAACTTGAGCGCCTCGTAAAGATGAAACATGGTGGAAGCGTCTAGAATGAGGCACTTATGGTTTTGAAGTATTTTCGAAGGATTTATCTTCGTTTTAAGTATGCTCGAAGCAAGTATAAGTTCGTTCGCCTGCGGATATTTATCTGTGACTCTGACGATCTTAAAATTTTTGTATTCCGCCCGGTTTTTATTTAACTTGTTATCGACTGCGGTAATAAGTTTTATCATGTGGTAGGGGATCGCCAGAAATACGAACGCGGGGCTCAGAGCGTCGCTGAGATAAGAAATCGAAGAAATTATTTCATCCATGTAGTTATGAGAAATAGTTTCCATGTTGTGAATATAAGGCTCGTTCTGGACGAAACTGACTATGAAATAATGAACCAGCGAAGGTTTCAAACCGGAAAGTTTTGAATGCAGAGGCTTATTGCCGGACACGGTATCTATTACCGAACACTTTTTTGCGCGTTCGACGATTTCATCTATATCGAAGCGCTGCGATTCGTTAAAGCTTAAAGAGCCGGTTTCTTCGCCGGGCGGGTCGGCCGATATCACTATGCCCTGGCTGTATTTATAATACGGGTGTGCGTATTCGTCGACCGCTTCCACAACGCCCGATACCGGCGAATGAACATCGCATGAAACCGCGCCGATAGCCTTCGCGATTACATCGAAAAGGCCGACGCGGTCGCCTTTAGCGACTGACGCTACCGCGGGGGAACCGGAGTGCTGGCTCAAAAGCACGCACACTCTGCGCGGCGGTTTCGCCAGTATGAGAGGCTTATCTATTGTGAGCTCATGGTTGAGCGGTAGTTTTAATCCTCCGTGAAAATCCATTATTTCCTTCGCTATATAAGTATAAAATGGCGGATATTTAACCGTGTTGAAAATATTTTATCACGCGTGCGCCAAATATGCAAGTTTTTTTTATTTATAAATATAACTCATAAATCGATTGAAAAAGCTTTTCATTTTTGTTATAATAATTCCCGGTGATTAACAATGAATAAAAAAGAACAGGTTTTGACGCACCCGCGTTCGGAGTCGGAAGAAGCCGCTCTGCACAAGACCGAAGAGTACAAGCTCGACAGTTATTTTTTGTGCTCGAACAATCAGAAATGGCTTCAAAACAAACTCGCGGACCTGGAGCAGGACTTCATAGAAATCATTAACAACGTGCCGGATTATTATCCGACAATATTAGAATTATGCAATATATATCACGAGACGGGAAACCGCCCTAAATTTCGTGAAATGCTCAACTATGCGCTCAAAAAATTTCCCGAAGACGATATATTTCTGATAATGAACGCCGAGTATCATTATGAAAACAACGATTTCGCCGCCGCCAGGCGCGCGCTCGAATCGCTCGCGGCGCGCGGAATAAAACCTCCCCGCGTAATGAAGCTCCTCGGCTGCGTCTACCTTAATTTCAAGGAAAAAAACCTCGCCATAGAGTCTTTTAAAAATTACCTTCGCGAGCGCGGCGGCGACGTGAGCCTGCGCCTTGAAGTGATAAGAATGTTTTTCGAAACCGGCGATTTCATAAACACTCTGCTGGAGCTAAAGGAAATCCCCGAACTCGACAAAAACGCCGAATTAAAAAAGATTGAGGCCGTATGCTGCTACTACAAAGAAGATTATAAAAAGGCCCTTTCCGTTTTCACCTCGATTTACCGCCATTACAGCGACGACATCTTCACGCTTATGTACCTCGGCGACATCTGCTTCCGGCTCAAGAAAAATTACCGGGCCGAATACTACTGGGAACGCGCCCTCAAGATAGAACCGGCCACGGCCGAAGAAAGGGCTTATATCGCTAAAATTTACCTTTTCATAAGCGAATACGACCAGGCGGTTAAACTCATAGATTACAACTTTAAGAAAATACCCAATCATTACCTTTCCATATTTACCATGGGGCTTATAAACCTTTGCGAAGACAAGTATCATCTCGCGGCCTCGCACTGGCTTAAGGTATTTCGCGAAAAGTACGACCTGTTCGTTTTCGAATTCGAGCTAACGAAAAAAACCCTTAAGCCCGAAAGGCTCAAAGAGTTTATTTCAAAGCTTACCGAAGCCGAGTATGCCGTATTGTGCGACTATATAAAAGAGCGATGTGATTTAAGTTGAATATCAAAACGGCCGTAATACAAATTCATACGCAGATCAACGAACCCGAACTCAATCTCGAAAAAGGCTATTCGCTGCTCGAAAAAGCCCTATCCGACGGCGCCAGGCTCGTCGTAATGCCCGAAATGTGGGTCGTCGGGCTTTACCCGGAGGTCCTCAAATCCCCATATATTTTAAAAACCTCTGAAATAATCGATGAAATATGCAAGCTGGCGAAAAAATATTCTGCGGTGATCGTGGCCGGATCTCATCCTCACGTAGATTATTACGACTCTAGCCAGGACAAGCGCATCTTCAACAGGGTTTACGTCGTGAACTCTTCCGGCTCCATATGCGGCACATACAATAAAATCCAGCTCTTCAAAAAAAATAACGAGCACGCCTATTCCAAGGCCGGATTTAAGGTTTTCAACATAAGCACAGACGGCGTTGTCATATCGCCTTTCGTCTGCTTCGACCTACGCTTCCCGGAGCTTTTCAGGATAGCCGCTTTCAACGGCGCGGAAATAATCAGCGTTTCGTCGCAATTCCCTTTATCAAGAATTTCTCACTGGCGGTCGCTTTTAGTGGCCAGGGCCATTGAAAATCAGTGCTACGTGGTAGCATCGAATACATGCCTCAACGACGGATTGCTCGATCTCGGCGGCAATTCCATGATCGTGGGGCCGGGCGGCGAAATACTCGCCGAATGCGGCGGCGAAGAAGGCTTCGTCTCATGCGAAATCGACATGGCCGCGCTCAGAGAATACAGATCAAAATTCAATTTCATCGAAGACGCCGTAATGAAAAACGACATAAAACAGTATATAAACAAAAATCTGTCCTGACGATTTCAAAAAGTAAGACATTAATTTACGTTTTTAATTCCGCCCGATTATGCATATAAAATATTTTTTTTCCGTCCTGCCGCTTATTTCATGCATCCTTGTAGCTTCGCTCGGCGTTTTCGTCCTCGCGCAGAACCGGGCCGCTCGCACCAACCGCCTTTTCGCCTCGCTTTGCGCCGCGCTTTGCGTTTATAATTCAGGCGCATTTTTTATGTACGTTTCGGATGACCCTTCTCGCGCGGTTCTTGCGTCGAAAACCTGTATTTTTTCAACGGCTTTTCTGACGGCCCTTCTTCCTCATTTCGTGTTCGCATTCGTTTCGGAAAATAAAGGCGATAACGGCCGTTCAGCGTTGAAGCTTTTATTTTTTTACGCGCTATCGCTATCGGTAGCTTTTTTAAATTATAAATCCCTCGTCGTCACAGGAGTAACGCTTACGCTAACCGGTTTCGCAAGCGTAAAAGGCCCGTTTTTTATTATTTACGCATTTGCGCTCGCCGCAAGCACCGCCTATTCGATGTTTCACCTTTATTTTTCGCAGACCTCCCATGCCGGCGGAGATTACAGGGCTAAAATAAGGCACATTTTCCTGGGAGTCTTGGTCTGCTTTCTTTTCGGCTTTTTCGACATTTTCAAAAAAATGTCCGGCGTACTTATAGAGGTATCCACTTTCGAATACGGAATCATCTTATTCTGCGCACTGACGGCTTACGCGATAGTAAAACATAATTTTCTTCACATAGAATTCGCTGTAAAAAAAGGCGTGCTTTACTCGATATTGATGATACTCGTCGCGATGACCGTCTTAACCGTGGCCGTAGCGGCTGAGCAGCTGACTCAAAGCTGGATCAATTCAAGTTCTTTCGCGGTCAACCTGCTTAACGCGCTTATCGTCGGCATATTTTTCGACCCTGTAAAAGACAGACTGCAGAGGATTTTAAACAAGTATTTCTTTCCGCGCCTGGCCAATATAGAAATCGACGACGAGCTTATCGGCAATAAAGCCATACTTGACTATATAGCCGGAGAAAAAATAGACGAGCTGAAATCGCTCAAATCAAAAATAGAGCGGGTAATAAGCGATTATGAAAAAAGCCGCTGAGAAGCCGGGACGTTCCCGGTTCCCGCGGCCCGCGAGTTATCCGGCATCCGGCCGGCTCGGCGTATGATTCGCCTTTATTTAATATCGAAACGTATTTTATTTATATCGCCGCCGTTATGGTCGATGAAAAAAAAGCCGCGTTGCGGGCATTCGGCGTATAAGCAACCTGCGAGCGCCGCCATGGCTCCGGCTTTTTTATTGAGCCCGGCGAGCGCATCCGGCTTTTCATAATCGCTTAAAGTGATCACGGCAGCCCTTTTAGTTACCGCCACTATTTTATAAGTCAGGCAGTCTTCCCTTACGGCGGCCGCGGTTACGAACAGAGCGTACAGGTCAAAAAAATCTATTACCGGAGTAATTTTAGAAAACCATAAAAACCTGTAATTGAAAAGTATTTTTCGGCTGGAGCCGTCCATTATGTAATAGTTGTCGGTCGCCTTGTATAATACGGCCATAAGAGCGCCCAGCGCGGAAGCTATAACCCCCGCGGTTTTAAGATGGCCTCGATAAGAAGCCAGTTCGGAACCGCCGGCATAAGCCAGGAAAAAAAGAACGCACGCCGCGGCCGCGAAAGCGAAGCCGGTAAACTGGAAAAAAGTTTCGAGCTCGCTGGTTACTTCGACTTTAAATTTTCTCTCGTCTCCGCCGCCCGAAAGCTCCGGAACGAAAAACTCACCGGAAACATTTTTAACGCCGCATTCTTTATTCATAACTATTTATTGAGCTTCTTAAAATAGCACGCGCTCTTTACGGCAAGCGATGTAAGGCTCGCGATAGCCCCGAGCAGCTCGCTGTCTTCGACGGTAAAGCTGTTGCCGTCTTTTTTATTTATCAACTGGAAAGCGCCTAAAAATTTTTCTTTTACGAACAGCGGTACGCAAATCATCGTAGTAGTTTTGTAATTGAGCGCCTCGTCCACTTCTTTAAAATGATTTTTTTCGAGGCTCATATCGTTTATCAGAAGCGGAGATTTCAGCTGCTCGACTTTGGATACCAGGCCTTCGCCGTATGGGACTTTCATTTTCACTATCTCCCGCGCGGTCGGTCCGACCGCTACGGGACAGTAAAAAAATTCTTTTTTATCGTCGAGCAGAAAAAGCGAAGCCGCATCGGCGTTCACGATATCGATAACCTGTTTTAAAATCTGCTCGAGAGAATCTTCAAGGGTAATGGTTTCATGGAATCTCATGCTCAGATCGTAAAGCAGCTTGAGTTTTTTATTGGTTTTCTCCAGCGCTTTTTGATTGGGCTTTATCATAAAATAGTATATTAGCAAATAATAAATTATTATTCCCACTAAAACTATTACATAAACCATAAAGACCCCCCTCGATATTTTTATTTATATAAGGATCAAAACGCCAGCGGCCTGCATGAAATATTAAAGTATCCGTTAGAGTTTTTATCCCTGCCGTACTTTGCGAAATCGATGGCCGCGCCGCGCGGGGATTCGATGCCTTCGAGCTTAACCGGCTTTAATCCCGCGAGCAGCGAATAAATGCCGACCGCGATGGATTCAGCTATGACGGCCTGTTTTTCTTTAAGCATTTTTCTGTCTTTCGCGTTGGAAAGGTATCCTATTTCTATAAAAGAAGTTATCGCGTTTACGTGAAGCGGTATCGCCCAGTCTGAAACGAAAGGCGAAGCGTGCTCGCCGGCGTATTCCTCAGGGTTAGTCCTGGCGGCGTAACTTGCGTTGGAGGATTTCAGGTCGTTCCATAAAGCGGCTCGTATAAATCTGATTATTTCTTCGGAAGAATAAAAATTATCGCCGCCGTAGCCTTCCGGGCCGCCGGACCGCCTGTAGTTTTCGTATATGGAATTTTCGCGCATGAAAAAGAGCATAAAAGAAGTGAAAAGCGACGAAGTATTGTAGCGCCACGTTACCATAAGATAGCGAAGGCCTATGAATTTTTGGGTGAAAGCCCTGAAGCCCGTAAAATAAGTTGCCGTATCCGAAATAATGGTTTTAACGTCGATTTTTTCATGCCGCGTTATAACGGAAGTTATGAAACTGGCCACTTTTTTATATTTTGGCTCGTTGACCTTTACGTCGTTCGGAGCGACATTGCCTATGCCGTTGGTTATTATGCCGTTTATATTCGAAAAAAAATCGAAATGCGGAACTATTACCGAAGAAAAGCCTCTGACGTTCCTGTTGGGGCTCGAGTTATTATGAAGGCAGACTACGAGATCGGGCGACAGCTGATTAATAAATGAGATGCGGCCCGGATACAATTTTTCGGAAGGCTTGCCTTTCGCGCCGCCGGAAAAGGAATCAGGGCTGTCGAAAAGCCTGTATTTCTTATTAACGTTAGGCGAATTTTTTTCGGGGTCGTCTTCCCAGCTATGGCGCCTTGTAAGGTGCGTATTAATTCTCACCTTCTTGATTTTCGAAGACGAAATGTCGGCGTATTTCTGAACGATTTTACAAAATTCTATGAAACCCGCGTCGGTATGGGTTAAATTTAAAATTTCCTCGACTTTTTTCGCGGTATGCAGAGTCCATTCGTGTTCATAAATTCCGCTGGAACTTGCGCCGAAATTATAAGGAAGCAAAAAAGTTTTAGAAAACGGGTCCCAGTGATCGCCCGAATAGCCGCGGGCAGGCTCATATCTTCCGCCGTGCCCGGGGTCGATAACCACGTCGAAAAAATCCTCCGTTTTAGAGATATTCGCGCTTATATCTTCCGCTTTTAATGCCGAAGCCGGCTGAGCCGCGGGAACGCGCGCGGGCTGTGCGGGAGCCGCCTGCGTGGAATAAGACGCGGTCTTAAAATTCGTTTCACTCACCGCCGCCGGCTGGGCCGGATTAATTTGAGCCGGCGGAAGGGAAGACACGGAAGCCTTATCAACTAAGGGCGCGTCAGGCGCCTTAGGCGCGGATTTCGTTTCCTGCGCCGGAGGAACTGCAGCGCGCCTCGCTCTGGCTTTTGCGGCCGGATTCGTCCAGGCTTTTTCGCTTTTAACCGCATAAGAAGGCGCAGGCGGCTTTGACGTTTCCGGGCCCGGGCCGCCTTTCATTTTCATGCGCAGCTGATCCAGCGCGGCGCGGTTTGTATCCGATATTTCGCCATAACTTGCCGCTGAAAGCATTAGCATTATCGCAACGGCGGTCACATACGAAATAGTTTTTTTGAAATTCATTTTTTTACCTCTTTACTGTCTGTTTACGATTTTTTATTATACCATAAAACCTATACTTAATTAAATACTTTTATGATTTGGGCATTATATTTATTTTATCCCCCGGCAAAAAATCACCCGTTTTAAGCTCTTCGCGAGTGTTTTTGTCCAGGACGGCATATTTGTGATGTCCCGAGGGAAGTTCGACCCAATAGGTCGTATCGGCGAAAATCTGCGTTTCGATCTTGCCGTCGATATAAAGCAGGACCGTTTCCGCCGTTAAATTAGTGAACGCGGCCTTTACGGGCTCGATTTCGCTTTTTTCTTCCGTGAGGCAACCGTTGTTAAAAAGAACCAATGCGCACAGCAAAAACGCCGTCAGCATTCTTTTCAGATTCTGCATACAATATAGCTTATAAAACCTACCCGTTAGCGTATTTTTTATTTTTATTTCAACACGCTTTTAAAATAGTCGCCGTATTTTTCAAAGTCTATTCTTTGAGAAAAAGGCAGGACTAAAGGCGTTTTAGAATTCTTTTCTTTTTCTTCGACGCCGTTTTTAGAGGTCTGTTTTGTCTTAAGCGCGTCGCCTCCTTTCAATTCTTTTTTTAAATTATCAACCAGTTTTACTAATCTTTTCTGCTGCTCTTTAGCCGTCTCTTTTTGCGCCGGCGTTTCGGCGGCCGCGGCGGAAGCCAGTATTTTAAGCGACGGCGTGCGGCTTATAAGTTCGTCGCGGGTAACCGGAACCTTTTTCGGCTCCAGTCCTTCGATAAGAGAATAAACGGCTACAGCCATCGATTTCGCGATAACGTCTTTTTTTGTGACGAGAATCCGCCTGTCGTGTTCGTTTTCGATATAGCCGAGTTCGACATAGGCCGTGACGGCGTTTACAAGCTGCGGCAGAGCCCAATCAGATATAAAAGGCGCGCCGTGGGCGCCAAGATATTCCGCCGGCGATTTCAGCTCGTTTATTTCCTTTATTTCTCTGGAAACTCCGCTTATATAATCCTGCCACAATCCGAGCCTGATAAATTTAATGACTTCCTCGGACGCGTAAAAATTATCGCCGCCTGCTCCTATTATGCCGCCGTCGCGGCGCATGCTTTCATGGTCGGAGCGCTCGCGTTTCCAGTAGGAATCGGGATCTTTGTAATTAAGCAGGTTATCGTACTCGTCGTCTTTGCTGTAACGCCATTTTACCATCTGCCAGCGCTTGCCGATTTGCGACTTGTTGTCGGAACGCTTTCCTGTAAAATAAGTTTCGCAATCGTTTATAAGCCTTGATAAATTTGATAAAATCGAATTTTGAGGGTAAAACCACGATATAAGCCAGAAATATGTCAGCGCGCTTTTGACTCCCAGG
>JAKPTH010000510.1 GCA_029571125.1 bacterium | reverse complement strand
TGAATTTCTGTTTGGACTGCGCGAGGCCCAGTCCGCTGAATCCCCCCGAACCGATGGCTATAAGCGACTGTATAATGTGATATCCGGCGCCCGAAGCGTCTTTAAAAGGATCGAGCCAGGCGATGACCCTTTTCATCTTATAAAGGCTGTTCATTATGACCAGCAGCGCTCCGCCTGCGAAAGTGAGTATAACCAGAGCCAGCTGACCGAAATTCGCGCCGCCTATATATATGAGGAAAAACGCGATCATGGTCATCATGGAAGCGGTCCCCAGGTCGGGCTGCTTTAATACCAGAAGGTTGAGCGGCAGAAGCAATATTATAAAGGGCAGAATTCCAGACGAAAAACTCTGGACCTTGCTCTGACGGTCGGAAATCATGCTCGAAAAAAGTATGATAATTGAAAGCTTTGCGAATTCGGAGGGCTGTATGACGAAGATGCCTATATTTATCCAGCGGCTGCTTCCTTTTATGGGCGGAAGGACCAGGACTATCATAAGAAGGGCTATCACTCCGACGAGAAAAGGTATCGCCACTTTCTTAAGCCGCCAGTAGCTCAGCTGCGAAAAAAACATCATCATCGCGAAGCCGAGCCCGAGAGCCACCAGCTGTTTCTGAAGAAAAAAGCCGGATTTATTGGTCATATCCAGTGCGGTAAAGTAGCTGCTGCTGTATATCATCACGATGCCGGTGCAAACCAGCAGCACTATTATTAAAAATAAAGTCAGGTCGAATCCGACTTCCTTGATCTTCAACTCTTTAAACTCCTTTTATGGCGGATACGCGCGCGGAAGGTTACCGTCAATTTTTAAGCCTTGCGACCTGTTCGATAAAAACTTCTCCGCGGTGTTCGTAATTTTTAAACATATCCAGGCTTGCGCAAGCCGGCGAAAGCAATACCGCGTCTCCGGGCGCCGCTTCGGAAAAAGCTTTTTCCACGCACTCCTCGAGGCCGCAAAGCGACTCTGCGTTTGAAAAACCCTTTCTGGCGAGCGCTTCAATTATTTTTTCGCGCACCTGTCCAATTACATATACTTTTTTTACGCTGGATTTCAGCACTTCGGAAGCCAGCGAACTGAAATCGGAACCTTTGTCAGAGCCTCCGGCTATAAGCAGCACCGGCCTTGTAAACGAGCGCAGCGCCACGCGGGCCGAATCTTCGTTCGTGGCTTTAGAGTCGTTATAAAAAGCGACGCCGTTTATTTCGGCGACGAGTTCGAGCCGGTGATGAACGCCCTTGAAATTTTTTAGCGTTTCCGCTATGAGCTGAGGTTCTACGCCGAAAGCGTAATGGCACATCGCGGCCGCCGCCGCCGCGTTCGAAAGATTGTGCGTTCCGATTATGCCTATCTGCGAAGTTTTAATCACTTTTTCCAGGCCGCCGCCGGCGGTTTTAATATGCAGATATCCGTCCTTCGCGAAAACGTCCGCCCGCGGGTCCGCGTTTACGGAAAAAGTATAACAGCGCGATTTTATACGGCCTCTTTCAGCTATTACGAGCGGATCGTCGTTATTGAGCACTGCGAAGTCCGAACTTTTCTGATTCTGGAAAACGCGCATTTTCATTTCCAGGTATGTTTTCATATCGTGATGACGATTAAGGTGGTCTTCGGTAACGTTTAAAAGAGCGGATACGCGCGGGGCGAAAGTTTCGGCGAATTCCATCTGGAAGCTGCTTATCTCGAGGACCGCGACATCGCGCAAAGTGAGAGAATCCGCAAAACCGGCGAACGCGATTCCGATATTGCCTCCGATATAAACCTTATCGAATAATCTTGAATTTTTTAAAATTTCATAAACGAGCGTAGTAGTAGTAGTTTTACCGTTAGTTCCGGTTATGGCGGCATAAGGCGCGCGGGCGAACCATGAAGCGAATTCCACTTCCGACACTACTTTTACGCCTCTTGAAAGCGCGTGCAGCACGAACGGCGAATCGCATGCGACCGCCGGGCTGAGCACGATAAGGTCCTGGGAAGCGAAAGTTTCTTGAGAATGAAAACCCAGCTCGAATCGGATTTCTTTTGAAAGCTTCTCAAGCCTGGCTATCTGTTCTTTAAGCTCTTCGGGCTTTTTTATATCGCTTACCGTAAGCACGGCGCCGTTTTTAATCAAAAAATCCGCGGCGTCCATACCGCTGCGCTGAAGACCGCATACAAGAACCTTTTTAGATTTAAGCGACGCCGCGTCGATGAATTTTTGTTTATCACTCATAATGTTACCTTTCAATACGTCTTCTATAGCAAAGACTTTCCGACAGTAATTACGTTTCCTTTTTCCTTGAATTCAAGAAAATCGGCCAGGCTTTTTACAAGAAACAATCCGCGGCCCGAAGGCTTGAGAATATTTTCATCCAGCGCCGGATCGCCTAGGTTGAGATAATCGAACCCGTCGCCCTCGTCCTCGATGGTCAGAACTATTTTATTGAATTCGATCGCATAACGCACCACTATATTTTTTTCCGGGTTCTTACGGTTGCCGTGGTTGAGCGCGTTTACAAAAAGCTCCGACAGTATGAGCTTTACGTCGAAAAACGATTCCATCGGCACTTCATGTTTTTTTAGTTGCGCCAGTATGCTTTCGATAGCTTCGAAAACTTTTTCAGGAGTGCTTTTTATAACCATTGAATTCATATTTACCCGCGTTTCTAGATGACTTTAAAACGAAATGCAGAACAGGGCCCTCTTCGTTAGTGCAGCCCTCGAGTTAATTGACGATAACTTTCGACGCCAGTATGGTATTCAAGCCCAAAATGCAAAGGCCGGCTATTATAAGCACGATCGTTATAACCCAGAAACGTGCCACCACTTTTGTTTCCGGCCAGCCGGAAAGCTCGAAATGATGGTGTATGGGGCTCATTTTAAACACGCGCCTTCCGAAATACTTGAAACTGAAAACCTGTATCATAACCGAAAGAGCCTCTACCACGAAAATTCCGCCGATAACGGCCAGCAGGAGCTCGCTTTTAGTGAAAACGGAAACGAGTCCCAGCGCGCCGCCGAGAGCCAGCGAACCGACGTCGCCCATGAAAATTTCGGCAGGCGAAGCGTTATACCAGTAAAACCCGAGGCCGGCGCCGACTAGAGATGCGCAATAAACTGTAAGTTCGCCGGCTCCCCTAACGAAAGGAAGCCCGACGTGTTTTGAAAATATAACGTTTCCGGTAAGATAAGCCACTCCGCCGAGCGCGAGCGCTACCAGTATGACGATTCCTATGGCGAGGCCGTCCAGCCCGTCGGTAAGATTGACCGCATTCGACCAGCTGGATATTATGAAAGTCACGAAAAATATGTAAAGCCAGCCAATTTCAAATTCACGGTTAAAAATCGGCACAAATAAAGTTGACGGCATTATCCTGTTAGAATAAATCAGCCAGCCTGCGCCCAATCCGAGAACCAATATCAGCGCCATTTTAGCCTTCGCGCTGAGCCCGTCCGAACTTTTTTTGGTGAATTTCAACATGTCGTCTAAAAAGCCTACCATTCCAAGCCATACGGTGCTTATCACCATAATTATTACAAATTCGTTCAGCTGGCACCATATGAGCGAAGTCACGCATATGGCTATGACCATGGCGATGCCTCCCATGGTGGGCCGGCCGGCTTTTTGATAGTGCGATTCCGGACCGAGCTTACGGACGTTCTGGCCCGCTTTCCGGCTTTGGATATTTTTTATCACTATGGGCACCAGCAGAAGCGTAATAATAAATGAAGTCAGCACGGAAAACAACGTTCTGACCGATATCATGGAAGTAAGCTGCGATATCGCTCCCGACAGGAAATAATGGAACATTCTATTTCTCTCCTTGAAGCGCGTTCAATATGACCTCTAATTTCATGCCGCGCGAGCCTTTAATCAAAATAAAATCGCCGGTTTTGACCAATTCGTTTACGCGCTCGGCGGTTTTAACCGAATTATCGAAATGAACTGTCTTTTCAGGCGCGAGTCCCGATTCGAGGGCCGCCTGCATCGTATGCCTTGATTTTTCTCCTACGGTGACAAGAAAGTCCACGCCGCACCTGGCAGCGAGACGGCCGATTTCGGAATGCGCCCTGACGCTCCAGTTGCCCAGTTCCAGCATATCGCCGATAATGGCGACGCGCCGGCCGGAGAACGCCTTGAATTCCGATATAGTTTCAAGGGCTGATTTCATGGAAAGCGGGTTGGCGTTATAACAGTCGTTAAGAACCGTAACGCCGCGGCTTAATTTCATGAGTTCCATGCGCTTTTGAACGCCGTCGAATTCGTTTAGGCCGCGAACTATGTCTTCGCGGGAAACTCCGAATTCGATGGCAACCGCTATCGCCGCGAGAGCGTTTAAAACGTTGTGGCGGCCCGCTAGATTTAGCGATATATGAAACGGCTCATAATTTTTAAGGTTGGTTTTAACCGCGCATTCGAAATCGTAAAACCCTTTTTCGTTAAGCCTGACGTCGCGGGCCTGTATCTTGGAAGAGCGGTTAGTGATCGAATAGCCGGTAACGCGGCCGGTAAACTGTGAAGACATCTTACGGGTATAGTTGTTGTCGTAATTTAATATAAGCGCGCCCTGAGTGTCGATACGCGGTATCAGCTCGGCCTTTGCTTTGGCGATGTTTTTAAGCGTCTTTAAAAACTCGATATGCGCGGGTCCCACGCATGTAATTACGCCGACGCGCGGCAGAACCAGCGATGCGAGAGCGTCGATCTCGCCGGGGGCGCTCATCCCGAGTTCTATAACGCCTATCTCATGGCTTTTATTAAGGTTCATCAACTGCATAGGAAGCCCGAGATCGTTGTTGAAGTTGCCGGCGGTCTTGAACACCCTGTATTTCTGACCCAGCACAGCCGCGATAAGCTCCTTTGTGGTCGTTTTTCCGTTGGAACCGGTTACCGCAACGAAAGGTATGCAGTGCGCCAGACGATTCGAAAAACCCATCTGACGTAAGGCCGTTCTGGTATTAGCCACGAAAATGCCTGTGGCCTTGTTTTTACGAACGATTTCGGATTTTTCGAATTTTTCGCGATAATCCGGCGTAAGAACGACGTTTTTTGCGCCATTTTCAACCGCCTGTTCAAAAAAATCGCAGCCGTTTCTCGTTTCACCTTCGATTCCAAAAAAAGTGTCTCCCGCGTTGATTTTTCTGGTATCGATCGACGGAGGCCCCAGCTCGATCGAAAAATCGCCTTCCTGCTTCGCGTTAAGCGAAAGCGAACCGTTGATTTCGTTAAGTAGCTTTTTAGTAAGTAGCATTTAGTGATCTGCCTTTCTATCCTGGTATTTTTAAATCGTTTTTATGAAGCGCATGATAAAGCTGAATTTATAACTCTTTTAAATATTTTAGCGCGGCGGAGCAATCGTCGAAATACTTTTTTTCGTTGCCGACGATCTGGTATTTTTCATGCCCCTTGCCCAGTATGAGCACGATATCGCCTTTAGCGGCCATTTTAACCGCCTTTTCAATGGCCTGTTCGCGGTCGCAAACTACATGGAATTCCTTTTCGGCTTTCCGCGCCCCCGGAACGATATCCTGAATTATCTGCATCGGATCTTCGTTTCTCGGATTATCGGAAGTTATTATGGTGTGGTCGCTTGCGCTTACCGCATTATAGCCCATCAACGGGCGTTTTTCACGCGAGCGGTCGCCGCCGCAGCCGAATACCGTTATGACTCTGGCCGGGTTCAGTTCCCTGGCGAGCTTGATAACATTTACAAAGCTTTCGGGCGTATGCGCAAAATCGACGAAAACATTGAAGCCCGTATTGAGACCCGGATATTCTACCAGTTCGAACCGTCCTGGAACGCAAGTGAGATATTCGAGGCCGGCTTTTATCTCGCAAAGGCTGAGGCCCGAGCATATCCCGGCCGCGGCCGCGGCCATGGCGTTGTAAACGTTAAAAAGCCCGGTTAATTTTAACTCTATAGGCACTCGCGCGTTTTTATAATTTAGATAAAAATCGGCTCCGTTCATTCTTATGCCTATAACTTCGGCATATAAGTCCGCGCCGGTTGACGCGTTTATCGAATATGTAAAAACTCCCGCGCCGTGGATTTTTTTGAGTTCGGAAGCCAGGAGGCGGCCGTAACTGTCATCCACATTGATAATAGCGTGTTTCGGAGCCTTTTTATAATTTTTAGCCTGAGGCCCGAGCATTTTGAAAAAAAGCGAGGCTTTGGTTTTGAAATAATCGTTCATATCCGGATGAAATTCGGTGTGCTCTTTTGATAAATTAGTAAAAATGAGGTTATCGAATTCGGTATTGTCGATACGGCCGAGCTTTATAGCGTGCGAAGAAACCTCCATCACGGCGCATTTTAATCCGTAGTCGATCATCTGCCTGAGCTTCTGCTGAAAAAAAAGCGGCTCGGGCGAAGTGTTGGGTGCGTCGATTTCCTCGCTGCCTATGATATATTTTATAGTGCCGATAAGCCCGCAGTCGCAGTATTTCTGAGAAAGGACCGACCGCGCGAAATAAGATGTGGTGGTTTTTCCGTTAGTTCCGGTGATGCCAAGAAGGTTCATGCGCCTCGAAGGGAATCCGTAAAAAGGCGCCGCAAGGGCCCTGGTAGCCTCATAAGACGATCTGACAAATATCACCGGCACTTCTATTTTGGAAAGATCTACTTTCCTTTCGATAATAAGGGCCGAAGCGCCCGCTTCAACGACTTTATCGAGGTTCTTATGGCTGTCGAAATTATTTCCGTGCATGGCGATGAATAAAGATTCCTCGCCGACCCTGCGCGTGTCGTTGACCATATTTTTGATTATTATGCCGTCGTCGCGTTCGCTCTTGTAGTTTATTAATTCAAGAGGAGAGCAATATTTAATTATCTCGCTTAAAAGCATTGACATCTTCAATCACCTAATTTTTATTCATGGAAAAATTTAGCCTTATCGTATTATTATCTGATAAAAGTTCACCCGGCATGGGTTTTTGCTCGGCCACGAAACCGGAACCGCTGAATTCGTAACTCAAATTGTAATTTTTAAGTATTTCAAGCGATTCTTTCATGGATTTTCCGATGAGCATGGGCATAAAAAAATTTTTTTCATTTTTCTGATTTGTGTTAAGGTCTTCGTTATTGCCGAGGTAAGCTATGACGCTTTCGTCATAAGGTAGAAACTTAAACGGCTTGGGGAATTGTTTAACTACGAGCGGTCCGTTGCCGAGAAATTGTATTTTTATTTTATTTTCATATTTAACTTTGGCCTCGCTTGCCGTCAGGCCAACTATATCGGGTATTTTAACGGATTTCTGAAGATCGTTTGCAGAAACGAAAGTTTCGATTTTTTTCTCTTCGGGCAATATGTTGTAATACATGAGTATTTTTTCGGCGACGTTTTTAAAAGCGGGAGCGGCGACCGTACCGCCGTGCACATCCTTTGCGCCCGCGGGAAGCTGCGGTTCGTTTATTACCACCAGAATAGAAAGCTTAAAATGAGGCTCGTTTATAAAACCCAGATAGGAAGAAAAATATTTTCCCGCTTCATAAGCGCGGCCGCCAGATTTCTGAGACGTTCCGGTCTTGCCCAGTATTTCATAGCCTTCCACCGCGGATTTTTTTCCGGTGCCAGTCGTTACGACTTTTTTGAGCGACTTTTTCATTTTTTCAGCGGTTTCTTTAGAAAATAATCTGACGTAGGGTTCGATTTCAAACTTTCTTATGGTTTTACTGTTGGAATCTTCAAGCGCCGTTACAAGCAGCGGCTTCATCATAACGCCTTCGTTCAGCACGGCCGAAGCGGCTGATATAAGCTGAACGCCGTTTACGCCTATTTCCTGTCCCATCGACATGGAAGGAAGCGACAGCGCCGACCAGCGCCTTGGCTCTCTCAAAATTCCGCCCGATTCTCCGGCATTGGGCAGAACGTTGGTAGGCGAACCGAACCCGGCTTTTTTTATGAACTCATAGAATTTATCCCGGCCGAGTTTCATCGCGATCTGGATGGTAACCGGGTTGCATGAATTGGCGAATGCCTCGGCATAAGTTTGTTTTCCGTGAAGGTCATGGCACTTTATAGCGAACTGGTCTCCGAAAATTTTAATCACGCCTCCGCAGTTGAAAAGTTCGTTTTCGCTTATAGCGCCCGATTCCAGCGCGGAAGCAAAAGTGAATATCTTGAACGTGGAGCCGGGTTCATAAACATCGAGCAAAGCCCTGTTTTTTCTGCTTTCGGCCGTGGTGCCTTTGAGGTTGTTGGCGTCGTATCCCGGCCGCGTGGCGATTCCGAGCAATTCGCCGGTAAGAGGATTCTGCACGATAATAAAAGTGGATTTCGGCTTATAAAATTTATAAATCTGGTCAAGCTCTTTTTCGATGATACTCTGTATTATATCGTCGATCGTAAGATGTATCGAAACACCTCCGAAATATCGGGAATCGATGTCCCAGCTTTTTGCGCCGGCTATAACCCTGGAATCGAACTGCTTTTTTATAACGCCGGTAACGCCTTTGAGATAATTATTATAAATGGCTTCGATGCCCTCGAGCCCTTTATTGTCAAGAATGCCCCCGCCGTCCTGGCCGACGCAGCCCAGAAGATTGGATGCGAGGCTTCCATAGGGATATATGCGCTTAAACTCGTTTTTGAAATAAACGCCGGGAAGGTTTAATTTTTGTATTTCTTCGGCGGTTTCATCGGCCACTGCGCGTTTTATCCATACGAATTTGGATTTTCGGAGCGACGACTGGAGTATTTTTTCTTTATTTATGCCCAAACGCTTTGACAACTCCATCGCCACGCCTTCCGAATTAGTCAAAACCTCTTCGGGGCATATATAGCATGATTTCACAGGCGAGGATATGGCGAGCTTGCTTAAATTGCGATCGAATATGGTGCCGCGTTTTTTAGAAACAGAATATTTGACGGTTTTCTGACCGAGCGCCTTCCACTTGGCGTGCTCTTTGACCTGAACGACATAAAGCCTCAAAATTATCAGCGTCACCATAAGGCACGCCATGACGCCTATAAAAATCAGCCTGCTTTTATGTGTCCTTTTTACCTCGACGAAATCATGCATAAACTAAGACTACTCCGAACGGCCGTTATTAAGGGCGTTTTCCGACGTACTCTCGCGCGGCTGCAGCAGAGAAACATATTCGACCTGAGTTGGAAGGTTCATCATAAGCTGCGTGCGGGCGATCTGCTCTATACGGTTCATAGCGGACAATTTTGCCCTTTCCGCGATCAAATTATCGCGCTCTTTGACTATTTTTTTATACTCGTCGTTGAGTTTGTTGAGCCCGACCCTTATCTCCACCATTTTAACGAAAGACCATACATAAGCCAATACCATCGTGCATAGCAATATGGCTATCAGAATGTAAAAAAAGACGACATTTTTTCTGCTCTGCGATATCTTTTTTATCGAAAGCTGCCTCTTAAGGGCTATATCGTTGTTATCCGTTCTGCCTGCGGCTAAATCAATCATTATGACCTTTACTTTTCAATTTTATTAAAAATTATATAAATTCTATCGTTCTCAATTTTGCTGAACGGCTGCGCGGATTAACCGCCATTTCCGCGGCGGAAGCGACCGCCGGTTTCCTATCGACGGCCCTGACGCCGGCCTTGTGGGAACAGCGGCATATTATTACCTCTTTCGGGCAAACGCAGCCGCGCGATTCGTTTTTAATAAACTCTTTGACTATCCGGTCTTCGTTCGAATGAAAAGTTATGGTAAAAAGCCATGAGTTTTTAACGAAATTGGCTGAGGCTTTCTCAAGAAGCGATTTTATATTATCAAATTCAGAATTTACGAATATCCTTAAAGCCATGACCGCTTTAGTAGCGAAATCGACGCCGGTCTTGATTTTTGGGTTACGTTTATAAACGGTTCTGACTATTTCGGCGAACTGCGAACACGTCTGGATGGGCCGCTCGCGCCTGCGCTCGACGACTGCTCTGGCTATCTGGCGGGCCAGCCGTTCGTCGGCCAGATGAAAAAAAATATCGCTGAGCTCTTCTTCGCCGAATTCGTTAACGACCGTTGCGGCGGAAGGGCCTTCGGACCGCTGATTGATTCTCATATCGAAAGAACGGTCGTCGTCGAACGAAAAGCCGCGGCCCTTTTCAAACAGCTGAGAATTGGATATTCCGAAATCGGCTATGGCGCCGAAAACGTTTTTCATGTCTGCTGCGGGTATTAAAGAATCGAAATCCGCGAAATTGCCGTTTACTAAAGTCAACCGCCCCGCGGACACATAGTCTTTATAGACTTGCTCCGCCCTGGCTATAGTCAGAGGGTCCGCATCGAAAGCGGTTATCTTCAGCCAGCCGTATTTTTCCAGCAGCGGCAGCGAATGGCCGCCGAGGCCGAATGTAAAATCGACGAAACGGTCGCGGCAGGCTTCGCCGCGACGTTCGATCAAAAGCGCGAACCTGGACAAAAACTCGTTTAATAATACAGGTACGTGACCCTCATTGAAATTCATGACAGTATTATACTACAAACAAGTAAATAAATCAATTAAATAAATGAATTAATTGACTAAAACGGGGTCTTCCTTCTGAACTTCTTCTTTGAGCTTTTCACGCGAAGTTATAAGCGCTATAAATCCTATGGCGCATATTATCGACGAGAAAACCGCCGTGGCGTTAAAGCCTTTGCTTACATCGGCGGCCGTTAAAATATATGACGAGTTGTCCGCGGGGTTGGAAACCGCGAAAAGCCACTCGAAAATAGAAATTCCAAGAATGCTGCCCATATTGCTGACGGAAGAGTAAAGAGCCATCGCCATGCCTTCGCGGCCGCAAGGCGCATGACTCATAACCAGGGCGGTAGCGGAAGGGAAAAACAGGGCCAGGCCGGAGCCGAATATGATAAGCGAAATGTTGACCATTAAAAAGCCTGTTCCCTGATTAAAAAGGCAAAACATCGCGGCCGAAACGGTTATCAGAAAAAGAGCGATCCGCGATATCACGGCCGGGCTTTTCTTGTCGGAAAGATGGCCGGCGAGAGGGCTTAAAACCACCGTTAGAAGAGGGAAAATCATTAACAGCCTTCCGGTCTGTGCGGGCGACATATTTTTTACGGTTTCGAAAAAAAGCGGAAATAAAAAGCTGAGGCCGTCGAGCGTCATAATCACTACCAGAGTGGCTATGAAACCGCCCATAATGCTTTTATTGAAAAGCAGAGAGAAATCGAGCAGGGGCCTCGGCGCGTTTTTTTCGCGCAGTATGAAAAGAGGCAGAAAAACAGCAAAAACAACATAACACAAAACGATATGAGGCGAAAGCCAGCCGTCTATTTTACCCTGGTTTATAGCAAATATGAAAGCCGAAAGAAATACGAAGCAGTAAAGCGCGCCCGGATAATCGAATTGAGAAGCCGCGCCGCTTGAAGTTTGCGCAATTACAGGCTGCGAGTCCAAAGCGGCGGAATCGTTCCGAGCTTTAAAAACGTAGAGCGACACTATCAAAGTCAAAAGGCATATCGGAACGTTTACTATAAATATCCACTGCCAGTTGAGGCGTTCGATGATATAACCGCCGATAGGAGCTCCCAGAGCGAATCCGACGCCACCCGCCGCCGTTATGAGGCCGAAAGCTTTTCCGCTGATATTCTGGGGCAGGTATTGCATCACTATCGCGCCGTATGTGGCGGCTATCATGGCTCCTCCTATTCCCTGCAAAAAACGCGAAGCTATCAAAAACAGAAGAGTATCCGAAAACGCGCATAAAATCGAAGAAATTTTAAAAATCAGCACTCCGGGTATGAACACGTTTTTAGAGCCGAACTCATCGCTGAGCTTGCCGAACACCAGTAAAAATCCGCTCAGCGAAAGCAGGTATGAAAGCACTATCTTGGCGGTGTCTCCGGTTCCGACTTTAAAGTAAGCGTTGAGCGAAGGCATGGCTATATTTGTTATGCTGACATCCAGGTTAACCATAAACACGCTTACCGATACCGCAAAAATTATCATCAGGCTTCTAAAATCCATTAAACACTCCGTTCATCATTTAAAACATTATAAACCGTTGTATTTTAAACTAAATCAAAAATATTTTCAATCTATTATTTTTAGAATAAAAAATAAAGGGATATAAAAACTAAATTTTTTCAAGTTTATTACGAAATATATTAGAGAGAATATTACTTTTAAAAAATGCGGGTATATTTTATGAAAAACGATCTGTCAATTAATATTCAGAAAAAAAAGGCTGCGCCGGCCGAATTCATCAACGCCGGTTTCATTGCCAAATCGTTATTAATCGCCCTGATTATCATTACGGCAGTTTTAACGCCGGCCGGTCAGGCATCTGCGGCAAAAGGCGCAAAGGTGCCGATGGCGGAAACGGTCAGCGCGACGGCGCCGTTCGTGGTAAAAGTATATCCCGAAGACGGCGAGCTCGACGTGGCGCTCGATACTAAAATAATGGCCACTTTCAATAAAAAAATGCGCGAAGAAGACATAAACGAGTTCAGCGTCACTTTAAACGACGGCATATCGGACATATCTACCACCGTAAAATATAACAACGACCTGTGCAAACTCGTCGTATCGCCGCTGGAAAACCTTCAGGCGGGCCACGGATATTACGTTACTATAAGCCGCATGGTAAGGGATTTGAACGGAACGACCATGGTGTCTGACAAAGTATGGAAATTTTCAACGGTAAAAAAAACCGATAAAAATCCGCCGGTAATCGTGGACGTATCGCCTACGGTTTCAGCTTCTGGCGTTCCGCTCAATACAAAAGTAGAAGTTATGTTCAATAAAAAAATGTTCGAGCCCAGCATAAATGAAAATACTATAACGCTGAGGCACGGCCGGGAAAAAATCGTCGGAGCCATAAGATATTACGCCGATGTAAACAAGGCGGTTTTCGCCCCGATCAATCCATTGAAGCCCGATTCGCTTTTCGAAGTCAATATTTCTCCTGAAATCAGCGACGCATCGAGAAATACTCTGGCGAGAGCTTATTCATATACATTTAAAACGGGCGGAAAATTAATCGCTTCCGCTTCACTGGCCGTCGAAAACGAAACCGATGCGGCTCTCGTCGAAACCGGCGATAAGCTGGCCGTCGAGACAGGCCGAACGCAAAATCCGCGCCTGAAAAAATTAATGACAAAAATCAATTCCGGTAAAGCAAGCGGACCGGAAATAGAATCCGAACAGGCCGGCTCCGAAGACGAAATCGTAGCGGACGAAGAAAAGCCCGGCTATAAAGAAAAAAAAGCGGAAATAATAGAAATGTTTCCCGCTCCGGCTTCGGACATGATAAACGTCGACGAAAAAATCAAAGTCAAATTCAATAAAAGAATGAATCCCGGCACTTTCAATATCTTTAACTTCGCCCTTCAGGACGGGACCGAATATATTTTCGGAAAAATCGAGTATAACGCGAAAACGAATACGGCAGTCTTCACGCCCGCCGGCAATTTAAAGACGGGCCGCAAATACAGGATAACCGTTTCTGAAAAAATCGAAGACGTTTACGGCGAAAGGCTCGAACGTGATTATTCCTGGGAATTTACGACTATCTCAAAAGTCGCTACCGCTAAAATCAAAGATATGTTCAAAGCGCCCGACGCGGGCGGCAAAGACGCAGTCGGTCCGAACGTGTTATCGACTTCGCCTAAAGACAACGAAGAAAACGTCAGCTCGGCGAGCCAGATCAGCGCGACTTTCGACGAAGCCGTAAAAGATTTCTCCCTGAACTCTTTTACATTCAGGCTGCTCGACGGCGAGTCGGAAGTGCGCGGAAAAATTTATTACGACTCGCTACAGAAAAAGGCTATCTTCACGCCCGCGCAGCCTCTTTTCGAAGGAAGAGCGTATACGGCCCAGATCACCGGCGGAGTAATGGATCTCAGCGGAAATTATTTACAGCGCGAGAAAAAATGGAAATTCATCGTCGGCAAAAGCTGGAATAAAAGAAGCCCCGCGATCGTTAAAACCGTTCCGGAAAAAGGCGAAACCGACGTAGATATTTCGGCGCCGGTCAGCGTCTCTTTCGACCGCAAGATGAAGCCTTCTTCTATTAACCCATATTCGTTTTTCGTGACGGATGGAGTAAAATCCGTTCAGGGCAGGGTTATTTACGAACAGGAATCCAGCCGCGCGGTATTCGCGCCGTGGAGCACTCTGCTTCCCAATAAAGTATATAACGTGACGCTGGCCAAAACGGTGGAAGACCTCGAAGGCATGAGCCTCGCCGAAACCCTTGTCTGGCAGTTTAAAACCGGAAGCGGACTCGGCGGAAAAATAGCGCAGTCCAACGTAACTTCTATAGCCTCGGGCAGCGACGCCAACATGCAGATAAAAGTACAAAAATCCATGGGAGCTAGCGATTTTACCAATACGTCCCCGGGCGATCCGGCGGCTCTCGAAGCCGCGAGCGAGCTCGGAGCGAAAATGAATCAAAATTCTCCCGAAAAAACTTCGATTAAAGACCTGGTGCCGGTAGCCGAAGTCGCCGAAAGAATGTCGGTTTCGGATAAAGGAGCTTACGGCAACGTCAGCGCAAAAAGGGTTGCGGATACGATCGACAACCGCGAGCTCACAAGCGACGACTCTCCGCCGGAGATGAATTTGCGCAATCAAAGTTCCGACAAAGGCGCTTTCGGCAATACCGGCGCGAAAAGAATAAAGGATACCGTGGATAAAACCAGCGTCATCGACGACGCGATGGGTGAAACATTAAAAGACCAGATAGCTAAATTCCTTTCCGACGATTATAAAACCTCTGAAAAACTGGCAGGACAGATAGACGCGCTGGCGTCGAACCAATCGCCGGTAAGCGAAGCCAACGCTTCAGGAACCGGTACGCTAAACGAAGGCGGCATTGAAACCAGCAGAAATTTCATCGAAACCCCTCACGAAGCCGCCGCGTCGTTCGAACGCTCGAATTCGGCAGCGCAGGAATCGGTCAAAAGCAATATCGCGGAAAATTTCGACGGAAAAAATAAAGTATATACAAGGCAGGACGGCATAATAGAGGCCGAAGAAAACAGGAACCCCAAATCGGTATTCACGCAAATGAGCGAACCGCCTTCAAGAGAAAATTCAATTTATTCGCCGAACCCCGTTCCCGCAAATTCACCGGACAGACAGCCTAAAATAAAACTTTCCGACGGCGAGGGGCTCGTAAAACTGGAAAAAGCCGAAAAATACGATGATATAACCGGCGATACGGCTGAGCAGGAACCCGAACCGGCTGCGCCTGCGGCTCAGGAAACCAAAACCGAAAATAATCCGCCGCAACCGGCTCAAAAAGAAATCGCCGTAGACGGAAGTAAAAATGCCGAAAAAACGGCCGCATTCAATCCGCCCGCCGCCCCCACTCCGAAAGGAATGATCAACGGCGTTCCTATCGAGCAGATACTCGCAGACGGCGGCGTTGAAAATATCGCCGCGCTTCCCCCGCAGACGGGCGAAAACGGCTCCGTGAAAAACTCCGCCGAACCGGAAATGGCAGAAACACCAGGCGAATTTAAAAAAGTCGGCCCCGGCCTATCCGACGTAGGCTCCATACCGCGCGACGGCAGAGCGAACTTTTTCATAACCGCTATATACCCGAACAAAAATATGCAGGACGTTAAAATAGACTCGACGATAACGGCCGTATTCAGCCACGACATCGACGCTTCCAGCGTCAACGGAAAATCTTTTATAATAAGCGGAGCCGAGGGAAAGGTTGAAGGCAAAATCCTTTATAACCAGCGCATGAAAAAAGTTATTTTCAGGCCAGTATCACCTCTTGCGCACGGCGTCAAATACGACGTCCAGCTGACGACCGCCGTAAAATCGGTTACCGGCCAGGCGCTGCTGCCGCTAAACTGGAGCTTTACGACGCGCTAAATAACGCGCATAAAAATAAAATAACTAAATTCTTGATAACGCCCTTTTGACGGCTGAAAATCAGTCCCCAAAAGGGCGTTTTATTTTTATGAATTTATTGTTTGAAAAATATGGATATGAATTTGAGTTTCTGGCCGGTCAGGTCGTTAAGTATGCCGTGAGTGGATCCGGAATGGCACATGTATCCGTCGCCCGGCCCCACTTCGAAGCGTTCGCCGTTTAATATCGCGGTCCCGCGCCCTTCGGTTATAAAGTAAAATTCGTCTTCGCCGGTGTGCTTGTGCTCGGCGATAGTCGATCCGGGTTCCATTTCATTCAAATTAAGAGAATTAAAGCGGAGCCTCGATGAATTCTCGTTCAGATAATAACGGGCCACGACTTCGCCCTCGCCGCCGCGAACATTCTTATTGACGCGGCATTCAACGTCGTCATAAAATTTTATCATGATAGTCCCTCCGAAATTTGTTGGCTCGCCTTTTTGAGCATTTTTTGTTTAACGATTTTCAAGAGGCGATTATAACAAAAAAAGCCGTTAAATGCAACAATAAGCTCTTCGTATATAACAACGCTATTGACAAGCGCTCTTATATTTGATAAAATCCATGCATGATTTTGAAACGATACGAAGGAGTTAAAAATGGCGCATTCTAAAAAAGCCTCCGCCGATTTCGGCGCCCCCGTTAAATTTATAGAAGCTGATAAAGACTCGAAAATTTTAAAAACGATATACGAAGGCTCCGCTTCGATTTACAAAAACGAAAAGATATATTTGATATCCAGAATCCAGAAGAAAAAAGCGCTGAGCGTGACTATAATCAACGGCGAATTAAGCGATATAACTTCAAGCTCCAGATGCGGAGCCGGCATTCACGCCTTCGATCAGAGCGGCGCCTCGGCGTTCATATCTTCAAATACCTTTCCTCAGATAGACTTCTTCGCCATGGCCGAATCTTTAAAAAAACTTATCGCCTCTTCGTCCGCCTACGACATTAAGAGAAATAAAGACATTTTCAAACTCGAAGCGCAGGTCAACATAATTAAAAACGAATACCGCCATCCTTATGAAAAATACGATCTCGCCAGTATAATAGAAAAAGCTAAAGCCGCCAATAAAAAAACTCAAGAAATAGATAAAAACAGGCTTTCCGTAACGACGAACTGCACGATCGCTATCGACGATTTTATTATAATGCGTTCCGACGGAACTTTTTCTTCTTTCCAGATCCCGCGCGCCGCGCTTTCGTCTTCTATCACCGCCAAAGACAGCGGGCAGACAGTAACTCTCGGCTCCAGGCTCGGCTCTTCCGATTTAAGCGTCCTGTTCGACGATTCCGTCCACTCCGATTTCATGAGCCAGTCGGACTTTTACGCCCGCGAAGCCCTGAAGCTATGCTCGGCTCCATCTATAGAAGCAGGCAAATACCGCGTCGTCATAGATTACGCGCTCGCCAAAGGGCTCGCGCACGAAGCATTCGGCCATGCCGCAGAAGCGGACCTTCACCGAGGTTCCATCTTATGGAAAGACGGAAATTTCATCAAAGGCGAACGCGTGGCTTCGCCCGAGGTAAATATCATAGACGGTCCCATTTTTAACGATTACGCATGGCAGCCTGTCGGAGCTAACGGCAATCTGCGCAGCCAGACCGAAATAGTAAAAAACGGCCTGGTCGAAAAAAGCCTCTGCGATATTTTTTCTTCCCGCGAAGCCGGCGTTTCCAACGAAAATTCCGAACGCATCGAAGGCTTCGACTGCCCGTCGATTCCACGCATGACCAACATAAGGCTCGAATATCGCAACCCCGTTAAAACCGACAAGCGTTTTTACGATCTGACGCCCCTCGAAGTCAATAAAATGCTTCTTGAAAACGAGCTCATCTCAAAAGATTGCGAAACGCTGCTGCTTCTCGGCTATAAAGGCGGCCAGGTCAGCCCCGTTAACGGCGATTTCGTTTTCAACTGCTCCATGATATACAAAATGAACTCCGAACTTAAACCGGCGCTTTATAAACCCGCTATTTTCGCCGGAAAAACGCTTTGCGCACTGAGCTCGATCATATCCGCCATAGGCCCCGTAAAAAGCGACGCGCTCGGAACGTGCGGCAAAAACGGCCAGGGTGTTCCCTCCTCCGGCGGATCGAATTATTTTCTCGTAATAGATAAAAACGAAAATATCACCATCGGATAACGCACGCGCAATTCTTTTAGCGGCGGCATTTTTTTGAAAATATCACTTAATGAAGAAAGAGGATGAAATGAAAGATAAAGCTCTGGAAATACTCGGGAATTTTTTAGGACGGCTTTGCGCTCACAAAGATTTTACGGTCGAAGATTTCAGGCTTACGGCCGATTATAACGAATCGCTCGCGCTCGGGCAGAAAGAAAACGAACTTCTGGGGCCGTATAACATGCCTTCGATTTCCAAAAGCCTCACGGCGACGTTATATATCCGCTGGCGCGACAAAAAAGTCTCCAACGTCAATCTGAACTATGCCGGCATTATGGATTTTGAAAAAGAAATCGCCGGCTGGCGCGAAAAAGCTTTCTGCGACGAATGGGCGCCCGCCGTATGGCGCGAAGACACCTTCGACAACAACGACGCGCTGAAATACAAAATGTACGACACTGAAATAGCCTCCGTAGTCGAAGGAAACGCACAATTTTTATTCGACGCCATAAAACTTATAGACTCGAAATTAAAACCTGTTTCAAAGCTTATTACGGTAAACGCGTTCGCCTCCGTAAACAGGCGCTTTATATTCCTCGGCCCGGAAGCTTCGGATCCAGTTTACGACTTCAGCTTCAGCGCGGCCGGAATCGCGTTCGAACTCGACAATCAATATTCCGACTCGTTCATTAAAAGAAGGATGTTCACCTTCGAAGATATCTCGGCGCTTATAGACAAAGCGCTCAAATATTACCCCGCTTTTTCGGTTCAGCTCGATAAAAAGGAGCTGCTGCCGAAGCCGGCAGTTAAAAATATAATACTTACGCCTTCGGTCGGCGAGTCTTTCATCAATAAATACATACTTTCCAATCTGTACGCAAAACCCGTGGTGGAAAAACAGGCGCGCTTTTCTATAGGCGATTTCGCTTCTCAGGAAAAGCATTTCCGCGACGACATTTCCATTAAATTCGAGCCCGACTTCGACGAATATGAAATCAACAATATTCCCCTGACTTACGAAGGGGTTTACTGCGCCCCGGTGTATTTCGTCAAAAACGGCCGGCTGCAGACTCCTATTCTCGATCTTAAATATTCGAAAAAAGCCGAAATGCCGCCTACCGCTTACCTGAGTCAGGACACGTTCCAGAGCTCCGAGTATAAGATTAAAATCGAGACCGGAGAATACGAATGCGTAAATAACATCTTAGAAGACATGAGCGAAGGGTATATAATTTTCGACGTGCTTGGAATGCATACCCAGGACCATACCAGCGGCGATTTTTCGATAAGCGCTCCGCACGCCATGCTCATACGCGAAGGAAAGCCGGCGGGCATGGTAAAGCTTTCGATTTCCGGCAATTTCTTTGAAATATTAAACCACCACAATACGAAATTTTTAAACTGGTACGGCGAAGGCGACTCTATGACGCTGAAATGCCTGTGCTCTTAAAATCATTCAATGGAGGTCACAATTGAGCGTACGTTATAACATCTTCAGGTCGCGCGGCGCCTCTATGGCCGGTTGCAGGACATCCCCGGCAACGTCCGCCGTGAAATTTTTTTGCATCTGTTTAATGTCGGCACTTTTTCTTTTGACTTTTCAACCGGGCCGGGCGGCTGCTCTTTCCGATGACGAAAAAGCCTCCAGGGCTTTCAAATTCGCTAAAGGGCTTTTTGATATGCAAAAATATTCTCAGGCCGCCGCGGAACTGCAGAAATTTATTTCTTTCTACGAAAAAAGCCGTTACGCCGAATACGCGCTTTACCTTCTCGGCGAGTCGCTTTATAAAACCGAAGATTATAAGGGCGCCAGGGAAAAATACTCGGCATTCTTAAATAAATACAAAGAATCGAGGCTTACGGAAGAAGTTTATTACTCCATGGCCTATACCGAACTTTCCCTTGGCGACAAAGAAGCCGCTTACGGATACTTTCAAAAATTATATAAGAGCGAAAAAAAAGAACTGAGCCGCGACGCAGTGTTTAAGTGCGCCAGGCATCTGGCCGAAAAAAAAGACGCCGAAGGCGCAAAAAAAGCTTTTGCGGATTACTTCGCCCTGGCCGGCGAAGCCCCTCTCTCTCTCGGCGAAGACGAAACTTTGCGCTACAAAGAAGCCCTTTTTATTTCGGGCAATATAAGCTTGCGCGCGAAAAACGAAAAAGAAGCCATGGACTTTTACGAGCGCTTTTTAAAGCTGTTTTCCAATGACCCCATGGCCGGCCCGGTTTACTACAATATCGGCGAACTGCTTTACGCCAGAGGGCAGTATAAAAAAGCGGCGGAAAATTACGCCCTGGCCGAAAGCAACATCGATAAGTTCTCTCAATCGCCAGAGGGCGCGGATTATTCGAGCTACATCCCCAAAATTCATTATTCGCTGGGCTGGTGTCACTATTCGCTGAACGACTACCGCCCGGCCGCCGAATATTTCGAAAAATGTTTCAACGGCCGCGCCAAATTCGAAAACCGTGCCGACTGCGGCTTGCGCCTTGGAATTTCCCTGTTCAACTTAAAAAAATTCGACCGCGCGGCGCAGATTTTTAAAGAAGTACGTAAAATCGGCGGTATTTCAGAAAAAATAGCAGCCGAAACGGATTATTACCTCGGAATGGCGCTGCAAAAAAGCGGCCTTCTGTCGGAAGCTTACGAGCGTTTTTCATCGCTCGCTTCCGCTACAAGCGAAATCGGCGTGGATGCCGCTTACGTAAGCGCCGTGATATTGTTCGACCAGAAAAAATACGATCAGGCCATAGCGCGATTCCGCGACTTTCTCTCGCGCTTCCCGTCCTCTTCCAAAGCGCAGCATGCCTCGTTCAACATAGGCCTGGCTTATTTCAACCTGGCTAAATATAAGGAAGCGCGCGAAGCGCTGCTCGAATTCAACGCGAATTACAAAGCTTCTTCTTACCTTGTCAGAAGCTATTTTAATCTCGGCGAAATTTCAATTATCGAAAAAAAATACGAAGACGCCATTTCCTGGTTCACTAAAATCCCGCAAACCGACTCCATGTGGCTCGAGGCCGAACTCAAGATATGCGACGCCTATTTCGCGCTGAAAGATTTGAACCAGCTTACCGAACGTTACCGCAAAATTATCGCCGCAGTGGAATCCGTTCCTTCGGAAGCCGACTATATCGTACCCGCTCTTTTTAAAATAGGTAAAAACCTTTCCGCGCTCTGCAAATACGATCTCGCCGTAAAAGCTTACGAAAAAATAATCGCGGTTTCAAAAAGCGAGAGAAACTCCATGGACGCTAAATTCAAAATAGCGGTCATACTTTTCGAAACGGGCGGCTTCGATAAATGCGCGCAGCTATGCCAGCAGCTGCTGGGGCAAAAAGATATCGGCGCCGGCGCCTACAGCGTTTACGAAGTAAAAGAGCTCAGCGGCCGGGCTGCTTGCGCCCTGAAAAAATTCGACGAGGCTATGAAAATATTCGACGAAATTCTAGCTTCGGAAGGCGTCGCGGAGCATATCCGCCATCAGGCCCGCTTCGGCCGGGCGACGGTATATAACGAAAAAAAAGACTTTCAGAAAGCGATCGAAAGCTTCGAACAGCTTGCGCTCGACGTCCAGGACGTCGAAATGCTCGCCAGAGTGCATTATCTGCTTGCCGCAGCTTACGAAGGCGCCAATAATTCGGAAGAGGCTGTCAAGAACCTTCTCAAGATAGAGATTCTCTATAAAGACACCACGATCGTCCACGACGCCCGCCTGAAGCTTCTTGAAATTTACGTGAAAACGAAACAGCGAAAAGACGCTAAAAACCTCAAAGCGGAAATAATGAAATCATCGGCTCCTAAATCGGTAAAGGACAAAGCGAATGAGCTTACTAAAAAATAATCCGGCGCTCAAAAATTTTCTGGATTCGGCGGCCGATTCTCTATTAAGAATCGCCGTACGATTTTTTTCACGTTTTGAAATTAAAACTATTTCAAAATTGAAGTTCATAGGCACCCTGTTTTACTATCTGCTTCCCCTGAGAAAGCAGACGCTGATCGAAAACATACAAAAATCCGGCATTTGTAAAACCGGCCATGAAATAGAACTGCTCGTCAAAAATATCTATATAGCACAGGTTTTAAATTTTTTCGAGTTCCTGTGGATGGGCAATCTTCAAAAAACGAAGCCGCTGCAGGATAACTTCAGATTCCACGGCCTCGATAATCTTCGAAACGGCATCGCCGGGCGCGAAGGCGGAGTTATTATTTCTTCTCACCTGGGCAACTGGGAAATGCTCGCCGTAATATGCGGAAAATTAGGACTCGATTTCAGTATACTGATCGTCGAACGCGACATAAAAATCCATCGCACCATAAACGAATTCAGGTCCGTAACTTCAAACAAGCCCATCGATAGAAACCATGCCGCTCTTAAATGCATGCGGCTTATCAAAAATAAAAAATTCGCCGGAATCGTTTCCGACCAGCACACAGATAACGCAGGAGTAAAAAATAAATTTTTCGGCATCGACTGCATGAGCACCTCTCTTCCGGCGGCGCTTTCAATCAAAACCGGCGCCCCTATATACGGGGTTTTCATGATACGCTCCGCCGACGGCTATACCCATGACGTTTATATCGAACCGCCTTTATACGCAAAAGACTTCGTCGAAAACGGCGACAGGGACTCCGCGATAACCAGATGCACCCAGGCGGTTACCGACATGATCGAAAAATACATCAGAATGGCCCCCGAACAATGGTTCTGGTTTCACAAACGCTGGCGGGCTGACAAAACCGGCATTTCAAAGGGCGGTCATTTATCGCCGAAGGACGGCGAATTATGAGCGCTTTCTTAAGCTTGTCCTACGTTTTCATAACCTATAACGAAGAAAAAAACCTCGGCCGCGCTCTCGAGTCCGTTAAAGATACCGCCGACGAAATAATCGTCCTGGATTCCGGTTCGTCCGATAAAACGCTCGAAATAGCCGCAAAATACGGGGCGAAAATATATCACAATAAATTCGCCGATTTCGCTTCTCAGAAAAACAAAGCGATCTCATATGCCGCCAAAGATTACATCTTCGTCCTGGACGCCGATGAAGAACTTTCCGCGGGCCTAAAAAAATGGGTCGCCGATTTCAAAAACGGAACGCTCGATAAAAAAATTTACTCCGCAAACGGCTTCTTCGTCGCCCGTAAAAGCTCGTTCCTGGGTAAATGGATAAACCACTCCGGCTGGTTTCCCGATTACACCCTTCGCATAATAAAACGCGGAACCGGCGCTTTTAAAAAAGCCCGCGTACACGAATCATTCGAAGTTGACGGCGAAAAAATTAAAATAAACAAAAACGATTTCATGTGGCATTACACATACGCTTCGCTGGAACAGTATTTCGATAAATTCAATTCATACACCACTCTGGCCGCCGGCGATCTTTACGACCGCGGAGCACGCGCTTCGGCGGCTAAAATTTTTTTCAACCCCGTTTTCGGCTTTATAAAGCAATATTTTATAAAGCTCGGGTTTCTCGACGGATTCCACGGAATAATACTGGCCGTGCTTTCGGCTTTTTACGTTTTCGTAAAATATTGCAAGCATTATTTTTTAGTCCGCGACGCGGGCGCAGGCAAATGATTAATTTTTATTTACAAACTTACGCACGATTATCAAATGAAAAAAAACGCTGACCACACCAGCATCAAAAACGCTCCGCAATATTCGAAAATACTCGTTCGCTCCACGAACTGGCTCGGCGACGCCGTTATGAGCACGCCGTTTCTGGCTCTTCTAAGAAATATTTTTCCGCGATCGTTCATAGAAATTTGCGCGCTGCCTTACATCGCGCCCGTATTCGAAAACAACCCGGCTATAGATAAAATCAGCGTAGTTTCGCGCGATAAAGGCCTTAAATCGGCCGCAGGAGCCATAAAATCCTTTTTACCATGGCGCGAAAAAAAATACGATCTCGGAATATCCCTTCCAAATTCCATCGGCGCCGCGCTCGATCTGAAAAAATCCGGCTGCCGTGAAATATTAGGTTATAACCGCGGCGGGCGCTGGTTTCTGCTTGACCGGCGGGTGGAAGTCACTAAAGAAATACTGTGCGTCCATGAAATCTATTATTATATGAACCTTTTGAGAAGCCTGGCCGGAGACGACTCAAATCCGGCCATCGCGAATTGTTTTTCAAGCATCGCCGCCGGCGCCGAAGCGTCTTATAAACTTTATCTGACCGAAGCGGAAATTAAAAACGCCTGCGACGCCCTGGAAAAAAACGGAATCGACTTCCGGCGCGACTTCATTCTGGGCGTAAATCCCGGAGCCTTTTTCGGCCCCGCTAAAAGATGGTTTACGGACCGCTACGCCGAAACGGCACGAAAACTCTGCGGCTATTTCGATAATCTTAAAATAATAGTCTTCGGCTCGGCTAAAGAAGAAACTATCGGCGAAGAAATTTGCCGGGGCCTCGCCGGCCGGGCGTTTAATATGTGCGGAAAAACCTCCATAAGAGAGCTTATGGCGCTTATTTCCCGATGCCGGCATTTTCTCACCAACGATTCTGGCGCCATGCACATCGCGGCGGCCTTCGATATTCCGATAACCGCAATATTCGGGCCCACAGACCATAAATCCACATACCCGCTTTCACGCGACTATAAAATTATCAGGCGTGAAATCTCATGCGCCCCCTGCAAGAAACGCGAGTGCCCGCTCGGCCATCATTTATGCATGAAAAACATCGATACGCAAACCGTTTTGAAAAGTTTAACCGACGATATAGAAAGGAATAATTTATGTCAAAAATAGCTGTTTTCATCGACCGGGACGGAACCATGTCGGAAGAGGTCGGCTACGTCAACCACCTTTCACGTTTCAAGCTCCTGCAAAACACCGCGGCCGCCATAAAGATGTTAAACGATGCCGGCATACTGGCCATAGTAGCCACTAATCAGGCAGGCGTCGCCCGCGGATATTTCGTGGAAGATATGATCGGCAAAGTGCATGAAAAGCTCAAAAACGAGCTGGCCAGAGCCGGCGCGCATTTAGACGCCATTTACTACTGCCCGCATCACCCATCGGCCGGAAAGCCTCCGTACCGGACCGATTGCGATTGCCGCAAACCCAGGCCGGGCATGATTTTAAAGGCCAAGGACGAGTTCGACATCGATCTGAAGCGTTCCTATATGATAGGCGATAAGATATCCGACGTGGAATTCGGCCAGAAGCTCGGCCTGAAAAGCGTAATGGTAATGACGGGATACGGCATAGGCGAATACGAGCATCAGCGCCAGGACTGGAAAACGACTCCCGATTTCATGGCCGAAGACCTGCTCGGCGCCGTTAAGTGGATAATCGAAGATCTCGGCGCCTCCGGACGCCAAGCCCAATAAGCTCATCTACAGTAATTTTGGATAAATCTACGCATAAAAAAAGGGAAAGGCTTAAAAGCCTTTCCCCTGTCATAATCCGTCTCTTTTAAAGGCGAATCAGCTTATATTTATAGCCTTATATGGGCAGTACTGTACGCAGATGCAGTCTTTCTGGCACTTCCTCAAATTTTCCTCGTTTACGACGACTTCTCCGCTTTTCATCTCAAAAATTTTGAACGCGCAAACCGCCACGCAGTCGCCGCAGGACGTACATAACGCACGGTCGAACGAAAGCTTTAATTTATTTTCGGCGCATTCGAACATAGAAATTCGCTTGGTTTTAAACGCCCTGACTGCATCCGCCGACGCATCTTCGGGGACGAAAGTGATTTTTTGTATCTTCATTATGTTAGTGGAACCGGCTTTCCCGAAAGGAATGCCGGCCGTTATAAGTATATGGTCGCCGTTTTTAACCATGCCGCTGGCGATAGCCGTTTCCTCGGAACGCATCATGACCTCTTCCAGACTCGTAACGCGGCTTATGGTGGCCGGCAGGACTCCCCAGTATAAATTAATGCGGCGGCTGATTTTGTCGGATACGGTTATGGCCATTATAGGCAGGCTGGGACGGTATTTAGATATTAAAAGCGCCGTACGGCCGCTTTCGGTATATGTTACGATCAGCTTTGCGCCGATGTCTATGGCCGTATGAGTGGTGGCGTAGCAGAGGCCGTCGGCGACCATATGTATCGGGTTAAAAGACTTCGTGAGGTTTTGACGGTTTCTCAAGACGAAACGCTCGACATCTTCCGATATTTTTGACATCACGGCTACGGCTTCTTCCGGATAATTGCCTGTGGCCGTTTCCCCCGAAAGCATTATAGCGTCCGCGCCGTCGATTATGGCGTTGGCGACGTCCGAAGCCTCGGCCCTCGTGGGCATCGGGTTGTCCACCATGCTCTCCAGCATCTGTGTGGCCACGATTACGGGCTTTCCCGCCTGATTGCATTTCTGGATAATCGTTTTCTGTATAGTCGGAACGCGCTCCGGAGAAAGCTCCACGCCAAGGTCGCCGCGCGCGACCATTATCGCGTCGGCCGCTTTTAGTATGGAATCGAAGTTTTCGATCGCTTCATGACGCTCGATTTTAGCCACCAGGGGAGTATCTTTCTTATGCCTGTGGATGATTTCCTTAACTCTTTCTATGTCGCTCGCGCGGCGCACGAAAGAAAGCGCGATATAATCCACGTCGTGCTCCAGAACGAATTCTATATCGTTTAAGTCTTTTTCCGTTACGGCCGGTGCCGATACGTTAACGCCGGGAAGGTTGATCCCCTTTTTAGATTTCAGCAGGCCGCCTTTTACCACAGAGCATAAAACATCGGTATCGGAGATAACTTCCGAAACGCGAAGCTCGAGACGGCCGTCGTCTAAAAGTATCCTTGAACCGGCCGTTACGTCGTGCGGAAGGTTCTTATAAATAGTCGGAATTACATTCGGCCCGCTTACGCCTTCACGGGTGGTAAGCGTAACTTCGGTTCCGCCGGCGAGCTCTATCGGCTTTTCAAGCGCCGCCACCCTTATTTTAGGCCCCTGAATATCGGCGAGTATTGCCACCGGCGAATTCAATTCCGCCGACGCCTGCCTGACCATATTTATTTTCTCGAGCTGCAGCTCGTGCGGATCGTGAGAAAAATTCATGCGCGCCACGTTCATTCCGCGCTGGATGAGCTTTTTAATCATTTCGACAGAGTGGCACGAAGGCCCTATCGTACATACTATTTTAGTGAGATTATTCATCTTGGCTCCTTAACAGTTTTTAAATAAAAAAATAATTTCCGTCCGTTGCATACGGACGAAAATTACCTACCCGCCACTTATATATTTTTATTTAGAATAAGTGAATATTAGCTTATTGATAAGCGGCCTTTCTCAAGGGCCGCACGATAAAACAAAAAATCGCGAGTTTATGTTACCACATTTTAATTAAATAATCAATTATTTTTGTAATTTTTTTAATTTTTCATTTATGTAATTTTTTAATTTTGGCTGTTTTTCACTTAGTTCTTCACTCGCCGCTCGGCTCTTAAGTTAAAATCAATTGATTTTATTACGCAATTTATGTAATGACCTTTTCCTTTTCTTTTGCAGACGAGCGCACGCGCTCGCCTGCGCGGCAATAACGGCTGGCAGGCGAGTCAACATAAGCACTTCATATTATACCTTTTGGTTGATCAACTTTCATAAAACCGCTAATCATCGACGACTAATAACATTAACCGAACCGGTTTCATTTATCATAAAGCCGAGCTTTAGCCCGCTAAAATAAGGCGCATCTGCCTTTGGCTATCGGCGGCCGACGCCGGCGGAGAATTTTTAAGCGTTTTAATTTCAACCGCTGCCTCCTGCGTCAAAAAACTTGACCGGCGGGCGGTTTTATGTTAAAATTAGTGAGCTGGCCGTGCGGCGCAGCGGAAATTAACAACGGAGCGAGCTATGGAAAAATCAAAACCGCCTGACGTTTTACCGGCCGGCGTTAGCGAAAAAGGTCCGCTATTCGACGTGCGCGATGTATCAAAAAGGTACCGGATGGGCGAAGTTTTCGTAGACGCTCTAAAAACAGCCACCTTTCAGATAAAACACGGCGATTTCGTGGTAGTTTTAGGCCCCAGCGGTTCGGGCAAAAGCACGCTGCTAAATATTATGGGCGGCATGGACACTCCGAGCGGCGGAAAGGTTTTTTTTAACGGCAACGACATAACCGGCTACAACGAAAACCAGCTCACGATGTTCCGCCGGCATAAAATTGGATTCGTTTTTCAATTTTACAATCTTATGCCCAATTTAACCGCTCGCGAAAACGTCGAGCTGGCGGCGGAAATTTCACCGTCTCCTCTGGATATCGACATGGTTCTTGAAAAAGTAGGCTTGAAAGACCGCTCGTCAAATTTTCCCGCGCAGATGAGCGGCGGCGAACAGCAGCGCGTGGCGATCGCCAGGGCTGTAAGCAAAAACCCCGAAGTGCTGCTTTGCGACGAGCCGACCGGCGCGCTGGATTATTCAACGGGCGTTTTAATATTAAAGCTTCTTCACCGCATAAACCGCGAAACGGGAAAAACCGTCATAATAATAACTCACAACCAGCCGATCGCCAGAATGGGCAATATGATTATAAAAATACACAGCGGCGAGATCAACGAAATAATACGCAACGAAAATCCCGCCGCTCCTGAAGAAGTCGTATGGTAGGGCGCATTGAAGTATAATTTTTTATCCACATTCAATAAAATGCTCCTGCGGGAAATTTTAAACGCCAAAAGCCAGTTTTTCGCGGTGGCGGCGGTCATGTTTTTCGGCATCACCCTCTTTTATTCTTCGTACATGGCTTATTTCAGCCTAAAAGAATCCGTGGCTGCTTATTACGAACGATACAACTTCCTGGATTATTACGCCGAAGCCCGCAATGTGACTCCGGAAATAATCAAGAAAATAAAAGAAATCGAGGGCGTTTCCGAAGCCATCGGCAGGATAAGCGCCGAAATAAACGCCTTCGCGCCGCCCAAAAAAGAAGGGGCCGTGAAAAACGCTTTTATAAGCGCCGATATCGGCGGCACGGGAAAAAATTCGATCAGAAAGATAACGCTGCGGCTTATATCGCTTCCCGACCGAAACCTTCCGGAAATAAACTCGCTTTTAGTTCAGCAGGGATCGTATTTCGATTCCGACAACAAATACCTTTGCCTTGTAAACAATAAGTTCGCCGAATTTTACGATCTGAAAAAAGGCGATACGATAAAAACTATAATAAATCTAAGGCAATGCGACTTCAAGCTTTCGGGTGTGGTAAGCGGGCCGGAATTCATTATCGCGCTAAAATCCATTACCTCGCCCCTTTCCGACGACTTCGGCATTATATACGTAAAAGAAAGCGCCGCGCAGCAAATACTCGGCTACGAAAGTTCCTACAACCAGGTGCATGTAAGATTTAAAAAAGGCGCCGACGCGAAGTCCGCGATAGATAAAATAGAAAAAATGCTCAAACCTTATGGCTTTTCCAACGGCTTCGACCGCGACAAGCAGTTCAGCTATAAAGTCATAAGCGAGGAAATTAAAAACCTCCAGAATACGGCATTGATGTTCCCTTCGGTCTTTCTTTTCGTGGCCGCGACGATCATTTATATAATGCAAAAGAGGCTCGTCAACAACCAGCGCACGCAAATAGGCGTCATGAAAGCTTTCGGTTACTCTAACGCCGCCGTTCTCTGGCACTACGTTAAATACGCGCTTTTAATGGCCGCCACGGGCTGCGTTCCGGCGCTTTTTGCCGGCTATCAACTCGGTTCCCTGCTTTTAAATGTTTACAACCAGGTTTTCGCCATACCGGAGCTCGATCCTAAAATTTACTGGAAAGTCGTCGGCATGAGTCTTTTTATAAGCTTCGCCTTCAGCTTTTTAGCTAGCTTTAATTCCGTAAAGCGCATTTCACGAATACAGCCCGCCCAGGCGATGAGAACCGAACCGCCGGAAGCGGGCAGGACTATTTTCATTGAAAAAATAAAGCCCGTCTGGAATTGTTTTTCATTCAGCTACAAAATGATTTTCAAAAATATTTTCAGAAACGCGCAGAGGACTTCGCTTAATGTTTTCGGCATATCCGCCACCATAATGTTTTTCATGATATCCATGTTCTTCGCCGACAGCATAGATTTCGCTTTCAACAGCCAGTTTTTCGAATTCCAGAAGCAGGATTACAGCGTTATTTTTTCAAGGCCTTCCGCCGCGGCCGACGTTATGGCGCTTGAGAGCGTCGGCGGCGTGGCAAGCGCGGAACCCGTAGTGCAGCTAGGAGTCGAAATAATAAAAGGCTGGCAAAAGCGTGAAACCGTGCTTATCGGCCTTGCAAAATCCAATAAATTCACGAGGCTTATCGACGACGACCTCAAACCGATGGAGCTTCCCGACGAAGGCATAGTAATAGCCCATATGCTCGCCAGAAGTTTTTCAATCAAAAAAGGCGACATGATAACCGTCAAGACTTATATCGGCAATTTCAAGCTGAAAGACGCGTCGCGTGAAATAATAAAGCGGGTAAGGGTGGCTGCGATAGCCAAACAATACGCCGGCATCAACTGCTTTATGAGCGAAAAAGCGCTGAAGGATTTTCTCGGCGAAGGCTCGTTCGCGACGGGCGCGTATATTAAAACGCAAAAAGGCCGCGGAACAGAAGTTAAAAAGAAGCTGCTGGAATATAGCGGCATAGACGAAGTTCAGGGCCGGCTGGATATTTATAACGCGTTCATGGACCAGCTGAAATTCATGAAAGTATTCGTAACTATAATGATAATTTTCGGCGGCGTGATGGGGTTCGCTATAATATTCAACTCTACGCTTATCAGCATAATGGAGCGCATGCGCGAACTGGCTTCTTTAAAAGTCCTCGGCTATACGCAATACGAATTAAAGCGGCTGCTTTTCGTTGAAAATATTTTGATATGCGCTTTTTCATGCGCGCCCGGAGCGGCGGTCGGATATTTGATGTGCGAATTCGTCGGCTATTTATTCAGCAACGACATGTTCGCGCTGGAAATCGTAATATACAAAAAAACATATTTGATAGCTTTCTTTCTGGTTTTTTTATGCACGGTGATTGCGGGACTCGCCACCGGAAGATCGTTAAATAATTTAGACATGGTCGAAGTTTTAAAAAGCAGGGAATAAAGGGGAATTTCATGACTATTACTAAAAAAATAATTTTACTGCTCATCGCCGCGGCTTTGCTGGCATGGATCGCAAGCATTTCCAACGGAGCCGCTTCTCTTTCCGCGCTGCGCACGGCGAAAGTGCGCAGGGCCGACTTATGCGAATTCATAAAACTGCGAGGAAAAGTCGCCCTGGAAAATAAAGCGACGCTTTACTCGCGGCTGGCCGGCGTGGTAAACTTTTCGATAAAAGAGGGGGATGCGGTAAAGCAAGGGTTCAAGATAGCCGCCATCGAGCCTACCGACCTCGTCCTGGCGTTGAAAAAAGCCGAAGCGGTTTACCAGAACGCCAGTGCCAACCTTCTGGAAATAAAAAACAGCGTCAGGATAGAGCAGATAAAGCAGGCCGAAGAGCAGCTCGAACAGGCTAAAATAGTTCTCGCGTCTTCGCTCAACGATTACAACTATAAAAAAGACCTTTATAAAAAGACTATCGAGCTTAATAAGAGCGGCTCGGTTTCAGAGCAGAACCGCAAAGAAACTAAAAACCAGTATGACGCGGCAGAAAATTTATATCTCGAAGCGGGGCGGCGCGTTAAGATAGCCGAATACAATCTGGCTCTTTTGAAGAAAGGTTCGTCGGAGCACCTCATAAAAGCCGCGGAGGCCTCGGTAGATCAGGCCAAGGCCGCCGTCGACGAAATCGTCCACGAAATGGAAAAAGCCGTAATCGTCTCCCCCATGGATGGGATTATCATGTCCAAAATTTTCGAGCCGGGATCTTTCGTGCAGCCCGGCGCGCTTCTTTTTGAAATCGGCGACACTTCCAGCGCACATATCAGGGCGGATGTGCTGACCGACGAC